>CANJKY010000073.1 GCA_947474875.1 Gemmataceae bacterium | reverse complement strand
GCTCATCCCGAGCGGGTGGAAGACGGTCATGCGGTGGGTGGCGGTGTTCGGCACCGCCCTCACCCTCACCGTCGGCCTGTGTACGCTCGTCGATTACCACACCCTGCTGGACAGCCGGTCCGACCGCACCACCCGCAGCCTGTACCACCCGGCCACCCGGCTGGACGAGCGGGCGGACGCGCAACTGGCCGTGTCTGCTACCGGCGTCGGCTCGTACCTGTCGGATGATCTCGTCGCCCGCCGCCCGTGGATCCCCCGGTTCGACGTGGACTACGCCCTCGGTGTGGACGGCATCAACCTGGTGCTGGTGCTGCTCACCGCGATCGTGTGCCTGCTCGCCGTGGTCGCCAGTTGGACCATCGAGACGAACCTGCGAGCGTACCTGATCCTGCTGCTCACCCTCGAAAGCGGGGTGCTCGGGGCGTTCCTGTCGCTCGACCTGTTCCTCTTCTACGTCTTCTACGAGGTGATGCTGCTGCCGATGTACTTCCTCATCGGCCTGTGGGGGGGCGGCAACCGCAAGTACGCGGCCATCAAGTTCGTCATCTACACCCTGCTCGGCAGCGTCGGCCTGCTGGCCGCCATCATCGCCCTGTACTCGGTGAACGCCCGCGACTTCGTGCCGCAAGAACTGGTGGCGCAGCGGGCCGCCGACCTGAAGCGGAAGGACCGGACGCTGACCGACGCGAAGGCGGTGCAACTGGCCGAGGTCCACACGTTCGACTTCGTCACGCTCGGCAAGGTCGGCCGGGCGGTGATGCTGGTGCTGAACGGGAAAGAGGATCAAATCCGGGCGGTGAGCCGCGACCCGAAGGCGACCGCGGCGGGTGTGCCACTGTTCGCGGAAGGCGTGGATCGGGAAGCCGCCATCGCTCGCCTCAGGAGTCAGTCCGTCTGCACGCCGACGTTCCAGTACGTCATCTTCGCCCTGCTGTTCGTCGGGTTCGCGGTGAAGGTGCCGATCGTCCCACTGCACAACTGGCTGCCGGACGCGCACGTCGAAGCCCCGACGCCCATCTCCATGATCCTGGCCGGGGTGCTGCTCAAACTCGGCGGGTACGGCCTGCTGCGGTTCGCCTTCCCGCTCTGCCCGTGGGCGGCGCACCAACTGGCGTGGTGGGTCGGGCTGATCGGCGTGGTCGGCATCGTGTACGGGGCGCTGGTGGCGATGGGGCAGAAGGACTTCAAGCGGCTGCTGGCGTACTCGTCGGTCAGCCACATGGGGTACGTCGTCCTCGGCCTCGCCAGTTGGAGCGGCGGGGCGGACGCCCGGTACTGGGAGTGGGCGGTGAACGGCGCGCTATTCCAGATGCTCGCGCACGGGGTCACCGCATCGGCGTTGTTCTTCGTCGTCGGGGTGGTGTACGACCGCGCCCACCACCGCGACCTGACCCGGTTCGGCGGGCTGAAGGAGCCGATGCCGGTGTACTCCGGGATGAGCGCCATCCTGTTCTTCGCCAGCATGGGCCTGCCCGGCCTGTGCGGGTTCGTCGGCGAGTTCAACGTGGTGCTCGGCGCGTGGAAGTTCTGCTGGGGGTTGGCCGTGTGCGCCATCCTGGCGACGGTGCTGACCGCCGCCTACCTGCTGTGGGCGTGGCAGCGGGTGTACCTGGGGATGAACCCGGCCACCGCCGCTTTCCCGGACGTGTCCGCCCGCGAGGTCACAGTCCTGCTGCCGTTCGTGTTGCTCAGCATCGCGCTGGGGGTGTTTCCGTCGTTCCTGGTGTACCAGTGGGCCGAGCCGAGCGTGGCCGGGTGGGTGAGCCAACTGGCCCCCCTCTCCCCGTGAGAACCCCGGTCTCACGACCGGGGCTTCGGTATGCCGCCCGCTCCGCGGGCTAAGAATCCAAGCCCCCGAACGGGGCGGCAGATCGTAGCCCAGGGCGCAAGCCCTGGGGCTAGAATGCCGGCGATGACCGACCTGGACGCGCTGCGGCTGGCCGTGCTCGCCGCCCCGGACGACGACCTGCCGCGGCTGGTGTACGCCGACTGCGCGGAAGAGAACGGCGACCCGGAATACGCCGAGTTCATCCGCGCCCAAATCGAGCTGGCGAAGACGCCGGAGTACGAGCCGTTCGCGGTGTACTGCCACACCCGCCGGCCGGAGTGGGTGACGGGCGAATTGTGGTCTGACGCCCTGCCCCGGCGTGACGCGTCCTACGAGCCGGTGGTGTGGGCCGAGCGGCCGTTCCGCCGCGGGTTCGGCTGGGCGGTGCGGGCGGCTCACCTGCCCGCCCTCGCCACCGCCGTCCCCCAGTTGGCGTCCCGCGACCCGATCGGCGAGCTACATCTCGGCACCGCCACCCTCGACCAGTGGCGGACGTTCGCTACCTACGACTGGCTGCCTCGCGTCCGCTCGCTGGTGCTGGCTGGCATTTCGTCGCCGAACGAGCCGCTGGCCTGCCTCCGTGACTCCCCTCATCTCACCGAAGTTACCAGCCTGCGGCTAGAACACACGAACGTGCCGTCGCTGCCGTTCATCCTGGAAGACCTGTTCGCCGCTCCGCTCGGCCGTCGCCTCACCGCCCTGGCGATGCGACTGGGATACGCTTCGGCGGACGAACACATCGAGGCCATCGCATCCGGAGGGAAGGTGGTTCTCAACGACTTCGACCTGTATCAGATGGGGTTCGGCCCGGCGGCGGCGCGGGTGTTCGTGGACACCAAGTTAGCCAAGCAGGCCGAAGTGCTGCGACTGCCGGGCAACCCTCTCCAGACGAGTGGGGTGGAGATCCTGGCCGCCGGGGTGGAGCGGGTGCGGGTGCTGGACCTGAGCAACACCCACCTGGATGCGGACGTGGCGGAAGCCCTGGCCGGGTCGCCGGCGTTCGCCGTCGTGCGGAAGTTGGTGCTGAGTAGGAACCGACTCGGGGCGGACGCGATCAAGGTGATCGCCCGATCGCCGCACCTGGCCGGAGTGCGGTCACTCGGACTGGCGATGACCCACACGGACAACGCCGCCGTGCGGTCACTCAGAAGCGGCACGATCTGGCCGAACCTGGTGGAGTTGGACCTGACCGGCAACCCGATCGACGACGGCGGCGCTCGGTTCCTGCTGACCGCCGTTCCCGCCCCGGACCTGACCTCGCTCCGGCTACCCGCCCGCCGGCTGAGCGACGGTATGAAGGCGCAACTGCGTGACAAGTTCGGTGACGCGGTGGGGTTCGCGGAGTAGTGTTCAGCTCGCTCCGCGAGCGGTCTCCTCAAACCCGCTCGCGGAGCGAGCAGAACACTACGACTCGACCGCCTCCGGGTGTTCCACCGCCGTCACCCGCCGCTCCACCCGCTTGCCGTCCCGCAGCACCACCGCCGCCTGCGGCACGCCCACGGGCAGGGCTGTCAGCAGCCGCAGCAGGTCCTCCACCGTCACCACCCGGTGCCCGCCGTACCCGACGATCACGTCGTCGATCCACAGCCCGGCGGCCATGGCCGGCCCGTCCTCCTCCATCATCTGGATCTCGACGCCGGTCTTCTGGTCCAGGGTGAAGCGGTCCCGCACGTCCGGGGCGATGGGCACCTGCCGCACCTGCACCCCCAGGAACCCGCGGATCACCCGTCCGTGCTTCATCAGGTGCGGCAGGATCACCTTGGCCGTGTTCACCGGCACCGCGAAGCAGATGCCCTGCGCCGGCTGGATGACGGCGGTGTTGATGCCGATGACGTGCCCCCGCGTGTCCACCAGCGGGCCGCCGCTGTTCCCGGGGTTGAGCGCCGCGTCCGTCTGGATGATGTTGTCCACCCACTTGCCGCCGGCGCTCCGCATGGTGCGGCCGAGCGCCGAGATCACCCCGGCCGTCACCGTGCTCTCGAACCCGAGCGGGCTACCGATGGCGATGGCCAGTTGGCCGACGCGGATGGCCTGCGAGTCGCCCAGGGCGGCGAACGGCAGGTCGCGGCCCTCGGCCCGCACCACCGCCAAATCGGTCCACGGGTCGTTACCCACCACCTCACCCGCCATCTCGGTGCCGTCGCTCAGCCGCACCCGCACCCGGTTCGATCCCTCGACCACGTGGTGGTTCGTCAGAAGGAACCCGTCCGGCGAGAACAGCACCCCGGACCCGCCGCCCCGCCCAACCCGCAGGTTCACCACCGCCGGCCGCAGCTTGTCCGCCACCCCGACGACGGCGCGGGAGAAGGCGTCCATCGAGTCCGAGTCGTCGTCCAGCGGCGGGGGCAGGGGGCGGTCGGTGGGGGGGTGATCCTGCCCGCCGTTCGAGACGAAGTGCTGCCAGAAGCGGGAGGCGGCCATGAACTGTTTCTCCGGTGTTGCCGCATTCTACCCGGCCAGGCAACGGTCCTTGACACGGAATCGCTCGGACGCCTTCAAAGTGCCCTCACTCCCCCCGGCGGATGGTTGAGGTTGTCTGCCCCGTTCGGCCTGGCTATACGCCCGGATCGGGGAACTTGAATCTTTTTCGCAGCACCACCGACCGGGGGGCGGGAATGCGGCGGCTCGGGCCGATCTTGGGTGTCGTCGCGCTCGCGGTCGGTGGTCCGGCCGGCGGCCAGCCCCCGCCCCGTCAGGTGATCGCCCAGTCCGGCATCCCGGCCCCGCCCGCGGCCCTCCTCTCCGGCTCGACGCCGATCCCGAAACAGGCCGCGGCCGAGGCCGGCGAGCGGGTCCACCCGATCACGCTGGCCACCGCCCTGAAGCTGGCCGGCGCCCGCCCATTAGACGTGCAGATCGCCGACCAGCAGGTGGCCGTCGCCGCCCGCCAGTACGACCGAGCCAAGCTGCTGTGGCTGCCGAACATCGTCACCGGCATCGACTACTTCCGCCACGAGGGCGGGCAGCAGAACTTCGCCGGCGACATCGTCCGCAGTAGCCGCGGGGCGTTCGCTGTCGGGGTGGGGCCGAACGCGGTGGTGTCGCTGACCGACGCCGTCTACGCCCCGCTGGCGGCCCGGCAGGATTTGCTCGCCCGGCACGCCGTCCGCCAGGCGACGGAGAACGACGTGACGCTGGCGGTGGCCGAGGCGTACTTCCTGGTGCAGCAGGCGCGGGCCGAACTGGCCGGGGCGGAACTGGCCGCGGCGAAGGCGGACGAGGTGGCGGCGAAGGCGGCGAGGCTGGCCGACGGGCTGGCCCCGCCGCTGGAGGCGTCCCGGGCGAGGGTGGAACTGGCCCGCCGCCAGCAGGCGGTGGCGACCGCCCGCGAGCGGTGGCGGACGGCCAGCGCCGAACTCGTCCGCTGGCTGCGGCTGGAACCGGGCACGCTGGTCGAGCCGCTCGAACCGCCGCTCCTGCCGGTGGCCGTCATCGACCCGGCCGGCACGGTCGACGCGCTCATCCCGGTGGCCCTCACGAATCGGCCGGAACTGGCCGGCCAGCAGGCGGTGGTGCAGGCCACGCTCGCCCGGCTGAAGCAGGAGAAGGTGCGGCCGCTGGTGCCCAGCCTGGCCCTGCGAAGCACGGCCACGAACCCGAGCGGGTCGCTCGGGTGGGGCGGGTTCGGCGGCGGGCCGAACGACAAGACGCAGGCGTTCGGCAGCCGGTTCGACCTGGACTTCCAGGTGCTGTGGGAGTTCCAGTCGCTCGGGTTCGCCAACAAGGCGCGGGTGGGCGAGCGGCGGGCGGAGCACATGGCGGCCACGCTCGACCTGTTCCGCACGCAGGACCGCATCGCCGCCGAGGTGAGCACCGCGTTCGCCCAGGCGAAGGCGGCCGGCGAGCGGATGGCGAAGGCCGAGCCGGCGCTGAAGGAGGCGGTCGATCTGGTGGAGAAGAGTCTGGTCGGGATGGGGCAGATGCGGCGGGTGGGGGACACGAACGTGCTCGTTGTCCGCCCGCAGGAGGTGGTTGCAGCGGTGCAGGCGCTCGGGCTGGCGAACGCGGATTTGGCGGCGGCGGTGGGCGAGTACAACCGCGCCCAGTTCCGCCTATATCGGGCGCTCGGTCACCCGGCCGAGGCGCTGGGCGGAGCGGTGGAGGGCAAATCCGTAGCCCCGGTGCCGGCCCCGACTCCGCCGCCCGTGCCACCGGTGACGCAGACGGGGCACGTCAGCCGGCAACCGCTACTGCCCTCGCCGAAGCCACTCGTCCAGGACGAACCGCGACGGTTGCCGCGGGCGGTGATCGCATCGGCCGAACCCGACCGGGGCCGAACCGCCCTGCGGGATTTGGCCATCGCTCGCGGAATGCTCACCCGCCCGGTGTTGACGGCGGCGCGGCCGGGACCGCCGGCGGAACTGCAGCCGAGCGCGGCGAGGACGATTGCGGAAGCCGCCCCGACCCCGCCGGCCCAACAAACGGAGGTGGTGTGGACGGCGGCCGCGTCGCCGCTGCCCGCGTCACCCCTAGCTGAGTCACCGAAACAATCGGCCGACGCCCCGCTGCCGGACGTCCCGCCGCTACCGTCCAGGGCCGCCCCACCCGCGGTGGGGTGGGGCAAGGCGAAATGACTACTCGCTCGGCGGCTTGCTGATCTTGTTCGGCCCCTTGCCGAACCGCTTCTGCAACTTGCCGTCGTCCCCGCGGACGTACTTGGTGAACCCGAGCCGCTCCAGGTTCTTGTCGCTGGTGCGGGCCTTCCCTTGGGTGTCCGTCCAGGCGCGGGGGGCGTTCGGCACCCCGAACACCCGGCGGCACGGCTGGCCGGTCTCGGGGTGGGCGGTGAGCGGGGCGTCGGACATCCGCTGCATCCACTCGAACCGCTCCCCGCCGGTGCCGTCCTCGTTCACCAGCTCGTACTCGTACAGCGGCATGGTCGTCTCCGGTGAACCGCGGGCGTCAGCCCGTCGGGTGTTTTCGAACAAGCACCCGACGAGCTGACGCCCGCGGTTCACCTATCATTCTACCCCTTCGCCATCTCGTCCCGCACCGTCTCCAGCAGCTTCTTGGTGGCCTTGATGCCCTCCGCCTCACCGATTTTGCCGCCCTCGTACTCGATGCCCACGAACCCGTGGTACTTGTGCTTCTTCACCACGATGTCCATCATCTTGCGGTAGTCGGTGTGCGTCTCATTCCCCTTCTCGTCGAAGTCGTGCGTCTTCGCGCTCACCCCCTTGGCGAACGGCATCAGTTCGTCCACCCCGGTGTACCGGTCGTACTCGCCGTTCTTCAGCCCCTCCACCCCGGCGATGTTGCCGACGCGGAAGTTGCCGAAGTCCGGCAGGGTGCCGCACCGCTTGTGGTCCACCTTCTTCATCACCCCGGCCAGCCATCCGCCGTGGCTGCTCAGCCCGCCGTGGTTCTCGACGATCACGTTGATGCCGTGCTTGTCCCCCTCCTCGCTCAGCTTCCGTAGCCCGTCGGCGGCCAGCTTCTGCGTCTCCTCGAACCCCTTCTTCCAGTCGCTGGCGGCGTTCACCCGGATGCTGTGGCAGCCGAGGAACTTGGCCCACTCCAGCCACCGCACGTGGTTGCTCACCGCCGCGGCCCGCTTCTTGTCGTCCGGGTCGCCCAGGTTGCCCTCGCCGTCGCACATGATGAGCACGCTGGCGACGCCGTTGTCGTCGGCCACCTTCTTCAGGTCTTTCAGGTAGGCGTCGTCCTTCTTCTTGTCCTTGTAGAACTGGTTGACGTACTCGACCGCCTCGATGCCGTACTCCTTCTTGGCGATCTCGGCGAACTTGAGCGGGTCCAGCTTCTTGCCGAAGAACGCCCGGTTGTGAGACCACTGGGCGAGGGAGATCTTGAACAGCGGGGCCTTCTTGTCGTCCGCAGCGGTGAGAAACCGCGGGGCGAGGGCGACGGTGGCCCCGGCAGAGGCGGCCTTCAGGAACGAGCGACGGTCGGTGGCGGGAAACATCGGAGAACTCCGGGGAAAGGATCGGCCCGCGGGGATTGTACGAGGCGGGTGCGTTCCAGACACGAGACAAGAGGCCGGAGACACGAGCCCTGGCATCTCGTGTCTCCGGCCTCTTGTCTCGTGTCTGGAACGCGGTTACTTCCCCACCCCCACCCGGGCGGCGATCTCCTCCGCCTCGGCAGTGGCCGGGGCGTCCGGGTACTGCTTTTTCAGCCCCTTCAGTAGCGTGTCGAGCTGTTTCAGTTGCGGGGCGAACGCCTTCTTGAACTCGTCCGACCCCGGCTCAGCCTTCGCCGCCTTGGTGATGGCCGCCTCCGCCGCCCGCACCTTCTCCAGCGTCGGCCGGGCCTTCATCTCGTTCCACACCGTTCGGTCGTTCTTCAGCTTCTCGACCACCTCGCCCGCCGACTTGCCCAGGGTGGTGCCCTTCCACCGGGCGGCCGTCTGGACGGCGGCGTCGTAGGCGGCGATCGGGTCGTCCTTCATGTTCGCCTTGGCCTCGTCGAACCGGGCCTGGGCGCCGCTCTGCAGCTTGGCCGAGATCGCCTTCGACTGCTTGGCCGTGTTGCCGTCGGCGTCGTCCTTCAGGGTGGTCAGCTTCCGCACCAGGTCGGCCGCCGACCCGCCCTTTTTGAACAGGTCCAGCACCCCGGCCACCCCCTTCGTCGGCGTCTCCCCGGCGTCGGCCGCCAGCATGTTGGCGAACGCCTCCCGCAGCTTCGGCTCCACCTTGTTCGTGTGCCCCTCGTACACCAGCTTGCCGGTGTGGTCGAACACCGCGCAATGCGGGATCCCCTCCACCTTCATCCCCGTGATGGACCCGCCCTTGGTCACCGGGAACTTCATGCCCAGCGCCTTCGTCTTCGCCTTCACCTGCTCTTCCGTCGCACTCTGCACGTGCATCCCGATCACGGCCAGACCGGCGTCACCGAGATCCTCGTTCCACCTGACCAGGTGGGGCATCGAAGCGATGCACGGCCCTCAGTTGATCCCCCAGAACTTGATCAGCACCACCTTCCCCTTCAGGTCGTCGGTGGACGGCTTCTTGCCGGTGATGGCCTCGCCGAAGCGGACGCCCTTGAGCGTCACGTCCTCGGCCGAGGCGGCGGTGGCGATCGCGGCGACGCACATGGCGGCGGCGATCCGGTGAACGAACATGGGCACCTCCGGGTGTGGACGAATCGGACAACTAACCAACCGTAAATGTGATACACCACGCCCGCGGCGAACGCCAGCGAGAAATGAGGACGCCGACCGGATCAACACACATCGACGGTCCGACGACGGCGGGGAACAATTCCCTCCGCCACTCACGGAGGGAACGCGATGCCGGTCGTCGTCGAGAGCCGCCGTAAGAAGCCCGCCACCCTGGAAAAGCTCTGGCCGGGGGCGACGGTCCTCGACCTGACCTCGAAAGGGGTCGAGCCGTGGGTGCGGTTCAGCCCGTTCTACCCGCACGGCGGCATCCCCATCCCGAACATGCCGGGGCAGACCGCACAGTCGGTGGAAGGGTTGTGGCAGGGGTTGAAGGTGTTCGAGCGGGAGGACATCGACCCGCGGAAGTGGGCGATCACCGACATGGCAGGCATCAAGCGCGGGGGAAAGAGCCGAGGCGGGGTTCGCGGCCACCGGTTCGGGGTCGGGAGCGACGTGCTGCTCGGCTACCGGGACGCCCGCCTCCGCATCTACCTGCCGGCTTACCGGTGGGTGCTGGAACACAGGCTGTCGGCCGAGGTCGAACAACTGCGGCGGTTGGCCGACGGAACGCTCCTGTTGCTCGACTACGAGACCAACCCGGACGTGGACGACCTGTCCAGCCCGCTGTCGCACGCCGCCCTGGTCAAACTGTACCTCGACGGCGCGTGGCCCGGTTGACCCGAGCCGTTGCGTCCCAAGTAGGGTGGGTCCGGTCGCGGGAGCGACCG
>CANJKY010000072.1 GCA_947474875.1 Gemmataceae bacterium | reverse complement strand
CGGTGCGCTCCAGGAACTCGCGGCGGTTGAACCAGTTCATGCGGACCTCGGGAAAGGAGGACGGGGAGTCGAGTTGGAACCAGGCGAGTGGGTGTGAGTGTACTCTCACCTATAACCGGATGCAATCACCCTGTCGGAAAGCCGTGCCGCGGTCGTATCGACGGCTTCGTACAACACCTCCATGTTCTCCGACCTCACACTCGTCCGAGCCGACGGCACAACCGCCCCGCTGTCCGCCTACCTCACCGCCACGCACCTGTTGCTCGTGTTCCTCCGCCACCTGGCCTGAATCCCATGTCGGTACCACCTCGGCGAGGTGGCCGCGAACGCCGACCGGTTTCGTGACGCCGGGTGCGAAATCCTGATCGTCACCCAGGCCAGCCCCCCCCTGCTCCGCCTGTTCCTGAACGGCAACCCGCAGCCGTTCCCGGTGGTCGGCGACCCGGACCGGGTGGCGTACCGGGCGTTCGGCCTGGAACGCACCTCGTGGCTCACGTTCTTGAAACCGAGCGTGATCTGGGGCTACTTGCGGCTGATGCTCCGCGGGGTGTGGGTGAAGACGCCGAACGCGGGGGAAGACGTGCGACAACTCGGTGGCGATTTCGTCCTCGACAGTGACGGGAAGGTGGTGTGGCGGTTCACATCCGCCGACCCGACCGCCCGGCCGTCGGTCGGGGAGTTGCTGCGGGTGTTGGAAGCGAGCCCGCGGTCGGAATAGATTAACGGCGCCTGCCTGGTTCCACTTTCATTCCGTGAAAGGTGTCCGGATGATCCGATCGTCCCGTTCCTCTTACGTCCTCGCCGTCGTTGCGCTGGGCGGCGGCATCGCCGCAGCCCAGCCGCCGCACCCGCCGGCCCCGGTGCCGCACACCGCCGCCGTTCCCAACGCCGCGCTGAAGCTGCCGTTCAAAGACGACGCCCGCATCGAGTTCGTGGCCGCAGTGAACAAAGCTGAGTGGGCGAAACTGACCGCATTCTGGAATGAGGCCACCGAGGAGGCGACCGATCCGGTGGGCGGGAAGGTAGCCCGGCGGGTGGTGCGGATCAAGGTGCCGCTCGGCCTTTCGAAGGCGCCGGACGTGCCGCCTGAGAACCCGATGACGGTGGCCAAGTGGGCACTCGGCAAGCGGCTATACTACGACAAGGTGCTGTCGGCCAACGGCAAGGTGGCGTGCGCCACCTGCCACGACCCGAAGAAGGGGTTCACGGATCAACTGCCGGTGTCGCTCGGGATCAACGACGAGAAGGGCGGGATCAACGCCCCGACGGTGGTCAACTCGGCGTACCACAAGTTCCAATTCTGGGACGGGCGGGCGACCAGTCTGGAGGACCAGAGCCAGGGGCCGGTGGGCAACCCGAAGGAGATGTTCGCCGGCGGCGGCGACGCGTGGGAGGGGGCGGTGAAGCGGCTGCGGCAAAGTCCGGAGTACGTGAAGCAGTTCGAACAGGTGTTCGGCCACGCCCCGACCCGCGACGCGGCGGCCAAGGCCATCGCCGCCTACGAACGGACGGTGCTGGTCGGGAATAGCGTGTACGACCGGGCCGAGGCGGCGATGAAGAAGCGGGTGGCGGACGACGACGCCGAGGAGGCCAAACTAAAGCCGGCCGACTTCGCCAAGGTGTTGAAGCAGGCGTTCGCGGCGATGGACACGAACGCGCTGAAATCGCTCGGCCTGGACCCGGATAGAGACGTCGCCAAGGCCGACGCGGTCGGGGCGAAACTGGCGAGCGGACGGGCCCTGTTCTTCGGCAAGGCCCGGTGCAGCAACTGCCACGTGGGCGACAACTTCACCGACCTGACGTTCCACAACCTGGGCGCGGGGGCGAAGGACGGGGTGCTGCCGGAGGCCGAGTACGCCCGGTTCGCCGCCCTGCCGACCGGGCACAAGGACCCGGCCATGATCGGCGGGCAGAAGACGCCCGGCCTCCGCGGCCTGCTCGACACCGCCCCGTACCTGCACGACGGCAGCGAGAAGACGCTGGAAGGGGTGATCGACTTCTATGACCGCGGGGGGAACGTGAACGAGTTCCTCGACCCGAAGATGCGGGACACCGAGGCGGAAGCGAAGATCGCCCGGGCGTGGGCGTCCGGGCAGAAGATCAGTTTACCAGAGGGGGCGATCAAGACCCGCGACGGGTCGCCGGTCATCCCGTTCAAGCTGAATCTGACAGGGGACGAGAAGGCCGACCTGGTGCTGTTCCTGAAGGCCCTCCAGGGTGACCCGGTGGACCCGACCGTGGCTGACCCGGGCTGGTTCCCCAAGAAGTGACCTCTCGCCGGCTGGAGCGCGTTCGCGCCCCCGCGGGCGGCGTCGAATCGGGGCGACAGGAGTCGAACCTGCGTTCTCGAGTTCCCGAAACTCGCGGCCACTCCACCTGGCCCACGCCCCGTTATCAACCAGTCCCGGCGGTCGGAGTCGAACCGACGTCCTTCCCGTCTTCAGCGGGCTGCTCCACCGGCAGAGCTTCACCGGGTCGTTCCGCAGCACCGGCCGCGGCATTCGAACTCACACCCCGCCGCCAACGAGGCCGATGGCTATCGGATCCACTCGCCTGAATTTCAGGGAATGATCGCCGACACGAAGGGTTGGTTGCACCTCGGGTGGTACCTGCGGTGCGACCGTATGGTAGACGCAGGGGTTCGGCCGGAGGTTCGCGCGCGGGCTGTTACAGGTGTGCAGCCGGCTCAAGATCGTGCCCGACACGTGCTCGACGCCGGCCACGGGCAGCGGCTGGCGGTTACCGGCGGCAAGTCGGACGCGGGGGCAACTCCCGGTGAAAGCGACCGGGCGTGTGAGTAAACTTCCCCTCCTGTGTCGTCCGGCCGGGCGACCTCACCCTCCTTCACTCGGGGTTCCGCATGGGGCTACGCGACCCGGTCAGCTCCGTCTCCCACCTGCTCGCCGCCGTGTGGGCGGTGTACGCTGTCCTCATCCTCCTCCGCATCACCCCCAACCGCCCCGGCCGGCGGCTGGCCGCTGTCGTGTTCGGCGGGTCGATGGTGCTGCTGTTCACCGCCAGCGGGCTGTTCCACGCGGTGCCGTTCACCCGTGCCGACCAGCCGGCCGAGTTCCGCCTGTTCCAGCGGATCGACCAGACGGCCATCCTCGGGCTGATCGCCGGCACCAACACCCCGCCCATGGCCGCCCTGCTCAGCGGAGCGTGGCGGCGGTGGTGCCTGAGCGGGATGTGGGGACTGGCCGCGGCCGGGGCAGCCGTATTGTGGCTGGCCCCCGAGCCGCCGCACGCGGCGGTGGTGGCGGGGTGCCTGGGCATGGGCTGGGTGGGAGTGCTACCGCTCGCCCGGTACTACCGGGCGGTCGGCTGGCGGGCGATGAACTGGGTGTGGGTCGGGGGCGGGCTGTACACCCTCGGGGCGGTGTGCGAGCTGACCGACTGGCCGGCCGGGTGGGGGCCGCCGGTGCGGGTCGGGTCGCACGAGGTGTTCCACCTGCTCACCGCCGCCGCCAGCGCCGCCTTCTTCCTGTTCGTCGCCCGCCACGTCCTCCCGTACCGCCCGCCATCCGTGCCGGGAGGGGTGCAGGCGGAGGCGCGCTCGCCGGTCGCTGAACCCGTAACCGCGTTCGCGATTCAGTCGAGGCAGCAGGGTTCGCGGTCCACTGTCGACTGTTACGAAGGTCGGAGTCGGCCTCCGCAGCGGTGGGCAGATTAACTTCGCGGCAGGATGGTGAGCAGATCCCGCCACGGGCCCACCGCATCCCGGTACTGGTAGGCCATGGCCTTCGCCACCTGGTGGGTGTGTCCCAGGTCATGCACCACCCACGCCGCCATCAGGTTGCCCAGGGTGACCCGACCGAGTTGCGGGTGGGTGCCCGTCAGTTCCAACTGCCCCGGGGTCAGGCCGAGCGCCCGCAGGCCGGCCAGGCTGTCCGCCCGCGCCGCGGCGAACTCGTCCAGTAACCCGCCCATCGTCCGGCCCTTGTTTTCCTCGAACATGGCGTACCGGTCGAACGCCGGGAACGGCAGAGATTCACCGTGCGCCATGATGTGCCGGGCCCGCGGCAGCCAGTTCGTCCGGTCGGCGTGGGTCAGGTGGCCGACCACGTCGAACGGGCTGAACGTGCCCTCCCCGTAGTTGCTCGTCGCCCAGAAATCGCTCACCCCGCCGAGCAAGCCTCTGAGCGCGGCGGGGGTGCGGGTCAACACCTCAACCGCCCGATCCAAGTCGAGCATGACACTCACCTCGGTTTGGGGTTTCGCCACCGGGCCGGCCGTTCGACCCGAGCCGGGGTTAAGGTCACCGCCCGCCGGCCAGGTCCAGGAATGTGCCGGTGGCGTACGACGCCTCGTCGGACAACAGCCACAGGATGGCCGCGGCGACCTCTTCCGGCTGCCCGCCGCGTCTCATCGGCACGGACGCCTTCACCCGGTCCACCCGCCCCGGCTCCCCGCCGCTGGCGTGGATGTCGGTGTAGATGAACCCCGGCCGCACCGCGTTCACCCGGATGCCGTCCTCGGCCACCTCCTTCGACAGCCCCAGCGTGAGGGTGTCGACCGCCCCCTTGGCCGCGGCGTAGTCCACATACTCGCCCGGCGACCCGACCCGGGCGGCGACGGACGACACGTTGACGATCGCCCCGCCCGCCCCGCCCCGCCGGGTGGACATGCGGCGGACGGCCTCGCGGCAGCACAGGAACGGGCCGGTGATGTTGGTCGCGAACACCCGGGCGAGCCGCCCGGCGTCCATGTCCTCCACCCGCATCTGCGGCTCCAGGATGCCGGCGTTGTTCACCAGCGCGGTGACCCGCCCCAGTTCCCGGTCCGCCGCCTCGAACAGGCAGACCACGTCGGCCTCCACCGCCACGTCGGCCCGGACCGCGACGGCCGCCGCGCCAACCGCGCGGCAGTCGGCTGCGACCCGTTCTGCTGCCTGCCGGTTGGCGCGGTAGTTCACGCACACCGCGTACCCGCGACCGGCCGCCAGCCGGCAGGTGGCCGCCCCGATGCCCCGCGACCCGCCCGTCACGATCAAAACCCGGCCCATCACGAAACTCCCCCGCGGTCGCTACCCTCAAAGCCGCCCGCGGTGCAGCCTATATTACCCGCTCGGCGTATGAGTTTGAACGAGACCTGAGTCTGGGCGGTGCGGTACTGCGGTGTCAGATCGGGCGGGCTGATCGGCGACTACCAACCGCACTTCCAGGGTGACCGTCCAGGAGAGGTCCTACCGTGACTGCGGACTGGATCGCCTACGCGTGCATCGCCCTGGCCGTCGGGCCGATGCTGGCGGTGTCCGCCGTCCGCCCCCGCACCGACCGCTGGCGACTGGCCCGGCGGGTGCTGTGGGTGACCCTGCCACTGGCCGCGGCGGATGTGGCTGCGAACGTGCTGCTGGTGGACATGGCCGGGCCGGGGTGGGTGGTGTATTCCGCCTGGGGGGTGTTCGTGCTGCTGCTGGCGGCTGTGGCGTGGGCCGGTGGTACGGTGCGGGCGGAGTGGGCCGACTGGCGGGCCGGCGAGCGACTGGCCGCCACCGAGCGGCGGCCCTGGAAGCGGGGGCGGCCGAGTGAGAAGGCCAACTGACCGCACGCACGCGAATGCAGAAGGCCAGGTACCTCCCCGGCCATTAATCGTCTCCAGCCCGCGCTTCGGGTACACTGCGGCCTTCAACCAACTCCGGAGATTCCCCATGTCGAACCGCTACCGCATCGCCCTGCTCGTCGGGCTGGCGGCCGTCGCCGCCGTCGGGTTCGTAGCCGCGGACAAGCCGGCCCCGGCGAAAGACCCGGCCGCCCACGACTTCGGCACCAAGGTGCTCCTGCTGTCGGTCCGCACCACCGGCCCGGACAAGTCCAACGCCCGGGTGCTGGAGCAGTGCACGACCCGTCAGCTCTGCGGCCGGTGGTTCGTCGTCGGGCTGACCCCGGACCTCGGCCCGGAGTACACGGACTACAAGGGTACCACCGTGTGGGTGCCGGTCGACGAGGTGATCCAGATCAACGAGTTCGACAACCTGGATGTGGTGAAGAAGATGTACGCCAACCAACAGCGGCAGAAGGGGGAGTGATGCCGGACTGTATTGATTCACTCTCCTATTCTTCGCAAACCGTGGGTGGGGAGGGAATCCGAAGGCCCGCATCCCGTTCGTCCGGCATCGGACGGTAAAGGTGCTGGTGGCGGAACGGGCGGGGTGGCAAACGATGCATTCGACCACCTTGGCAAACTCCTGCGAGTGATGCGGCGGAACCGCCAGGAAATACAGGCGGTCCGGACCGCCTGGGACGAGTACCGGCCGTGGGAGTCGAACCCACACCCCTCCGCTTAAAAGGCGGATGCTCTGCCTTCGAGCTAGGCCGGCGTCCGTCAGTTCCGGGGGCTGGATTCGAACCAGCATCGCCACGTTCAGAGCGTGGTGTCCTGCCGTTGGACGACCCCGGATCAACAAATGCGGACTGCGGAATTCGGAATGGGGAATGAGACCACCCCGGTCATCCGTTTCCGCACTCCGCACTCCGCATTTGAAGTAGCCCGGGTCGGACTCGAACCGTCCCCGCACCGCCCGGGGAAAGGGACGGGATCGGCCATGCCGAGGTTCGCGGCAACGCGCAATCCGTCGCTGTTGCAGCCGGTCCGAGAGTACTTGCGGCGTTCCTGGTCGCTCTCCACCCGGCGGCCAGTTACTCGACGAATTGCATGCGGTCGCACACGACCACCGCGGACTAGAACCGGTCGTTGGAGGCAAAGTTTGCGGGCATAGGTGGTCTCACAAGGTGGCCGCTTGTGAGGAAGAAGTGAGCACCCCACCGCATCTACCACACGATCCGGATCATCTCGCCGACCGACGTCATGAGGCACTTGCGGCCGGCGGGGGCGGATCGGGTGCTACAGACATTTCGTTCGTGAACACCGCTACGGTCACCTTCAGCATGGCGGTCAGCAGCAGCAGGCCGAACGCCCAGATGCCGGCGGTCACCTTCCACTCCGTCAGGCTGGGAGCGTACTCGACCACCTCGTGCAGGGTGGACGGGATGAACCCGGGGATAATGAGTCCCATCCCCTTCTCGATCCAGATGCCGACGATCACCATCCCGCATGCAACCACCCGCGTCCACCCGCGTTCGAGGGCGGCCGGGGTGAAGAACAGCCCGGTGCCGGCGACGTTGAGCACGATCGCCGTCCAGATCCACGGCACCAGCCCGTACTTGCCGTGGTCGCCGAAGAACAGGTAGCGGGCGGACGCCAGGTGTGCCCCGCCGGCGTAGAAGAGGGTGAACAGTTCGGACGCCAGCATGAGCAGGTTGACCACCGCCGCCACCCGGATGATCTGCACCAGCAGCCGGGCCGGGGCGGGGTTCATCGGCAGGTCGGTGCCCACCCGCACCACCCGCAGCACGAGCAGGATAAACGCCGGGCCGGACACGAACGCCGACGCCAGGAACCGCGGGGCGAGCAGGGCGGTGTTCCAGAACGGCCGGCCGCCCAGCCCGCAGTACAGGAACGCCGTCACCGTGTGGATGCTGATCGCCCACACGATGGAGAGCAGCACGAACGGCACGTACCACCGCGGGTTCGGGGTGCGGCCGCGGAACCGGGTGTACAGCAGGTAGCCGACCACGTGCAGGTTGATGAGCAGGTAGCCGTTCAGGACGATGATGTCCCAGGTGAGCATGGACACCGGCCAGTTGAACTTGCCGACGCCGGGGATGAGGTGCCAGAACCGGTCCGGCCGACCCAGGTCGACCACCACGCTCAGGGTGCTCATGACGATGGCGGCGATGGCCAGTACCTCGCCCACGATCACCACCTCGTGCATGTCGTGGTCGTGGTACAGGTAGGCGGGGATGACCATCATCACCCCGCCGGCGGCTAGCCCGACGCAGAAGGTGAAGTTGGCGATGTACAGCCCCCAGCTGACGTGATCGGACATGTTCGTGCGGGCCATGCCGTCCCGCACCTGCACCGCCCACGCGTTCGCCCCCACCAGGGCGACGGCGGTGAGCACCAGCATCCAGGCGTAGAACAGCCAGCCGCCGTCGGTGGCCACGTGCAGCGACCGGCGGAGGAAGCGGAAGTAGGTGGTCACCCCGGCGTATTTCATGGCCGTCCCGGTCACTTGTCGAAGAAGTAGTAGAACCGCGGCTTCGTCCCCAACTCTTCCTTGAGCACGAACACCCGCTTGTTCTCCAGCACCCAGCGGATCTCGCTGTCCGGGTCGAGCACGTTGCCGAACACCCGGGCGCCGGTCGGGCACGCCTCAAGGCACGCCGGCAGCCGCCCCTCGCGGGTGCGGTGCAGGCAGAACGTGCACTTCTCCATCACCCCCTGCGGTCGGACGCGGTTGCTCAGGTAGCTCTGGTTCGGGTTGATCTCGTTCGCCGGGATCTGGGGCTTCTCCCAGTTGAACCGGCGGGCGTGGTACGGGCACGCCGCCTCGCAGTACCGGCAGCCGATGCACCAGTTGTAATCCACCACCACGATGCCGTCCGACTCCTGCCAGGTGGCCTCGATCGGGCACGCCTTCACGCACGGCGGGTTCTCGCACTGCTGACACTGCACCGGCATGTAGTACTTGTCCTTGGCCGGCACCGGGTGGTCGTAGGTGGCGTTCCCTTTCTCGAAGTCGATGCCCCCTTTCTGCATCTCGAACACCCGGATGTAGCTCTGGTGGCTCGGCCGGTCGTGGTTGTTCTCCACGTGGCACGCCTCGGCGCACTTGCGGCAGCCGATGCAGATGCTCAGGTTCAGGGCGTAGGCGAACGACACCCCGGGAATCGGCTTGTGGTCCTTCACCGTCACCGGCCGGCCGGTCTCCGCACGCGCCTCGGCGGTCAGCTTGTTCAGGATCCCCTGGAGTTGCTCGGGGGTGAGTTCGCGGTAGTGCTTCTGCAAGAACTCGTCGGTGTTCAACTCGGACGTCCACTCGAACCACGGCTTGATGGCGGCCGCCCACGCCGCCAGCCCCAGGGTGGCCGCCCCGGCCTTCACCGCCGTCCGCCGGTCCACGTCGCCCAACACCGGCAGCGACAGCTTCTTCGGCTCACTCATGGCCGCCTCCCGCCTGGAATCGGTCGTTCGGCTTGTGGACCGGTTGCACCGTCGGGTACTTCGGGGCGTGCGGGTCGTGGCAGTGAACGCAGTTGTTGCGGACCCGGCCGCCCTTTGTCAGATCCCAGTACCCGGTCATGCCGCCGTGGGCACCGTTCTGGTAATCTCGGTACTGCGGGCCGTGGCACTGGGCGCACAGCGTCATCACCTCGGCGTGCGGAACCGATTTGCCGTCGGCCAGGCGGAAGGTGGCGTACCCGTCGGCCGGGTTGTGGCACGAGGTGCAACTCAGGCTCCCATGCTGGCCGACCAGCCCCTGGTGAAACTTCTCCAGCGGCGTGCCGAGCTTCGCCTGCGCGTCGGCCGGCTTGGTGGCGTGGCAGGTGGCGCATCCGATCGACACCGGCCGTCCCTTCTCGTCGAACGTGCCGGTGGGCACGCCCATCGGGCCGGCCGGCGTCCGGATGACGACCGGGTGGCGATCCGTCGGCTCGGGCGAAGGCGCCTCTTGTGACGGTGTAGCCGATTGTCGGGCGCAGCCTGCCGCCAGCACCGCGAACGGGATGAGCCACCAGAAATGGCGACAGGGGTGCGGCACCGAGCGGCCCTCCGTGGGAGCGACGCGGGTACAGTAGCCGCAACGCAGTGGATAATCAAGAACTATATATCTTTTATTCTTGATTCATTGCCGGGGGGCGGCTAAT
>CANJKY010000071.1 GCA_947474875.1 Gemmataceae bacterium | reverse complement strand
GGCCGCCCCGCGGACCCCGCGGTCCACCAGTTCGGTGAACTCGTCGCCGGGTTGCGGGTCGCCGAGCAGGTGCTTCACCGCCAGGATCAGCCCGGCCGTGATTGCGGCGAGGGCGAGCGGGGCGATCAGGTCGGACGGGCGGAACCCGGCGGCCGGCGTCTTCGTCGGCGGGCGGACAAGCGCGGCCAGCACGATCGCCAGCGGGTACTCCACCGGCCCGAGTTTGGCGAACAGGACCGGGGCGACGAACGTGTTCAGCAGCCCGCCCAGCACCCCGCCGACCGACAGCCACAGGTAGAACGCGGTCAGGTGCTGCGGGTCCGGCTTCCGCGCCGCCAACTCGCCGTGGCACAGCAGCGCGACGGCGAAGAACGCCAGCAGGTGCAACCCGGCCACGATGCTGATCGGCTCGGCCGCGTTCAGTAGCAGGGCGACCACCAGGAAGCACAAGAGCATCGGCGTGAACCGACCGACCAGTTGCCGCACCGCCGGCGGGTAGTGGCCGAACGCGATCACGAAGCTGAGCAGGTAGAGGCCGAGCGGCAGCACCCACAAGAGCGGCACCGGGGCGATGTCGGTGGTCAGGTGGGTGGTGACGGACAGCAGCAGCGAGGACGGCAGGGCGGCGAGGAGGATGATGAAGCCGACGGACGGCTGTCCGTCGGCTTTCGTGGCTTTCTCCCCCTCTCCACTTTGGAGTGGGGGCCGGGGGGTGAGGTTCTTCCGACCCACCCACCCGCACCCCGCGATCAAGCCGGCGCACGCCCCGAACCCGATCGCCCACCACCACCGCTGATCCGCCACCGGCATCGCCGGTTCGATCAGCAGTGGGTATCCGAGCAGGCCGGCGAAGCTGCCCAGGTTGCTGGCGGCGTACAGCGGGTACGGGTCGCGGCCGAACCCGGCGTACCACCGCTGCACCAGCGGGGCGGTCATGCTCAGCACCACGAACGGCCCGCCCACCGCCACCGCCAGCACCGTCAGCAGCCCGAGCACCGGCGAGCCGGTGTCGGCCGGCAGCAGAGTCTCGTTCGGCTTCAGCACCCCGCCCAGGTACAGCGCCAGCCCCGCCGCCAGCAGCAGCCCGACGTGGACGAGCAACTGATTCCGCAGCCGGGTCAGCCCGTGCGCCGCCAGGTAGCCGAGCAGCAGCGCCGCCTGGAAGAACACCAGGCAGGTGTTCCACACCCCCGGCGTGCCGCCGAGCAGCGGCAGCAGTTGCTTGCCCACCAGCGGCTGGACGGTGAACGTGAGCGCCGCCGACAGGAACGCGGTGGCGGCGAACAGGGCGCGAACCACAGGCCGAATCCGGGATGCGGGTCAGGTCCGGGCAGTGTAGGGGAACGATCAGGGCAGTTCGAGCAGGGCGGCGTTCGGGTCCGCGAGGAACGCCCGGATGTCAGCGGCCCGGGCACGAATAAGGGATTCCACGGCTCGGGTCGGCCCGTTACCCACCCTCAGCCAGATCACCTTCGGCGGCGGGCCGATCTGATCGGCCAGGTCGCGGAAATCCGCATCCTTCGACACCACGGCCAGCCTGTTCGCCGCCGCGTACGCCCACACCGTCTGGTCGTCCGCCCCGGACAGTCCGGCCAGCACCACCTGTTGACAGCCGGGAAACTCCACCGCCAGCAACCCGGGCAGTCGGCGGGACAGGTTCTGGTCGAACAACAGGCTCATGCCGCCGAGCTCGGCAGGTGGCTGGCGGCGTAGGCCAGGCACGCCCGCACGTCCTCGGGCGTCAGTTCGGGGAAGTCGGCCAGCAGTTCGTCCACCGTCATCCCGCCGGCGAGGTACTCCAACACATCCCGCACGGTGATCCGCATCCCGCGGACGCACGGCTGCCCGCTCCGCTTGCCCGGCTCGACGGTGATGAGTTGGGAGTAGTCCATACCCGAAGCGTACCTGTCGAACGAGGACTGGTCAACGAGGTCACTTCACCGCCTCCTTCCACTTCTTCACCCGCACCGGGTCGAGGGCGGCGTCGCGGCCGCCGCCCACGCACACCGCCCCCCGCACCGCCAGCCAGTCCGGGACGAGCGGCTTCAACTGCTTCACCTGCTCCAGCCGCAGCGACCCGCCGAGCGCCACCCGCACCGAACTCCGCTTGAGGGCCGTCACCAGCTCGGTCAGTTCGGGCAGCGGCAGGTGGTCGAGCAGCGTCGTCTTGCCGTCTTTGGTGAACGTGTCGAACAGGAACGCCCGGTAGCGATAGCGTTTGGCGAACTTCACCAGCTCGGCCGGCGGCGGGCAGTTCGCGGCCTGCCAGTCGGCGTAGGCCACGCACACCACTTCGGTGCCGGCGGGCACCTGGCGGCGGGTGTCCAGCAGGTCTTCGCCCCAGCTCGGCGGGTTGCCGTACCCGGCCAGCCCCCACTTGACGAACGCCAGCGGCAGCTTCAGGTGCCAGTGCGCCTCGGTCAGGGCGGCCGGCGTCCACTCGCCCAGGGCGGCGCTCACCGGGGCGGCCTTGCCCACCGCCGCCAGCACCGCCGCCACCGTCTCGGGGTGGGCGGCCGCCAGCGGGCCGCGGGACGGCTCCTTCACGTCGATCAGGTCCACGCCGGCGGCCACGGCCACGGCCGCTTCCTCGGCCGACCGCACGCTCACCAACAGCCCGGTTGTTGCGCTCATGGCGTCCTTTCCGAATGCCGTCAACTCTCGCTCGTCTCCGGTGCGGTGATGATAACGCCGGGCACCGGGAAGAAGAACGTCTTACCCGGCAGCGGGCGGAACGGCAGCGGGCGGGGGTGGGCGAACGCGAACCCGAACAGCCGCGGCGGGGCGAACCAGGCCGGCGGGTTCAGGTGCCGCGGGGCGGCGGCGGCGAACGCGTCCGGGGTGGGGTACGTCACGCAGTCCACCAGTTCGGCCACCCCAATAATCCCGCCGGTCGTCTCGGCCAGCCGCCGCACGGCCGGGGTGGTGACGTGTGCCCACCCGTCCGGCCGCGGGTCCGGGTTTCGCGCCGCATGAATCAGCACCGGCCCGCGGCGGCGGGTGTCCCAGGTGCGGACCTCCACCGCCTTGACGCCGGCCACCAGCAGGGCCGCCCACGGCTGCTTGACCGACAGGGCGTACCACACCGGGGCGGGCATCGGGCGTTCCTGCGGGGCGGGGGAATTCGGCCGGGGGACGAAATTCGACCCGTCAGTTTACACGCCGGTGATTTTCGGCGGCGGTGTGAAGTCCGCGGTTTTGCCAAACGTGCGGCGTGAACTAAGAGACTACCAGCCCTGACCCCGTGCCGACGACCGCACCCCCCCGCGGGAAGCCGCCCGTCATGCCGTTCCACCCCGCCCCGAACCTCAAACTGCCGGAGCCGCTCGACGGGTACACCCTGATCGAGCGGCTCGGGCGTGGCGGGTTCGGGGAGGTGTGGAAGTGCGAGGCGCCGGGCGGGTTCCAGAAGGCGGTCAAGTTCGTGTACGGGGACCTGCAGACGGAGGACGGGCGGGGGGCGGAGCAGGAACTCAAGTCGCTCGGGCGGATGAAGGACATCCGCCACCCGTACATCCTGACGCTGGAGCGGTACGACGTCATCGACGGCCAGCTGATGGTGGTGATGGAGCTGGCCGACCGCAACCTGTGGGACCGGTTCCGCGAGTGCCGCATGCTCGGCCACCCGGGCATCGGGCGGGAAGAGCTGCTGCGGTACATGGGCGAGACGGCCGAAGCGCTCGACCTGATGAACGACCGGTACAAGCTGCAGCACCTGGACGTCAAGCCGCAGAACCTGTTCCTGATGTTCGACCACATCAAGGTGGCCGACTTCGGCCTGGCCAAGGCGTTCGAGGGGTCGGTGGCGGCGGTCACCGGCGGGGTGACGCCGGTGTACGCCGCCCCGGAGACGTTCCAGGGGGAGGTGAGCCGGTTCAGCGACCAGTACAGCCTGGGCATCGTGTACCAGGAGCTGCTCACCGGCACCCGCCCGTTCAACGGGGCGAACACCAAGCAGCTGCTCCTGCAGCACCTCCGCGAGCCGCCGGACCTGTCCGCCCTGCCGGAGCACGACCGGCCGGTGATCGGGCGGGCGCTGGAGAAGGACCCGTCCGACCGGTGGACGTCGTGCCGGGAGATGGTGCAGCGGCTGACCCACGCCCCCACCCTGTACGCCCGCGCGGCGGCCGGCGCCCTGCCGCTGCCGCTGCCGGCCGACCCGCCGGCCGACCGGCCGGCCGGCCCGCGGGTGTCGGCCACCCCGACCGCCCCGGTCGAAACCCGCCGGCCGGCCGTCGACCCGGCGGCCGGCGTGTTCACCCAGCCGGTGGCCCGGACGCAGGACGTGCGGACGGTGCCGCAGACCCCGCCGGGGAACGGCGGCCTGCTGGCCCCGGCGGCGGTGCCCATGGGCACCCCGCTCAGCCCGGCCCCCGGCCGCGGGCTGAGCGGGTTCAGCACCCCCCTGCCCAGCCTGGTCACCCCGCGGATGGCCGGCCCGCGGGCGGCCGCCCCGGCCCGGTCGATGGGGCACACGCAGGCCCGCCAGGCGGTGGTCGAGACCGGCCGCATGGGCGCGCTCGGCATCGCCCCGCCCGAGCGGACCGGGGACGGGGTGCTGTTCCCGGTGGTGGTGGTCGGGCTGGGCCGCACCGGGCTGGAGGTGATCCGCCACCTGCGGCGGATGATCCGCGACCGGTTCGTGCGGTGCGAGGCGGTGCCGACGGTGCGGTTCCTGTACCTGGACACGGACGCGGACGCGACCGCCGCCGCCGCGTCCGCCGTCGCCGACGCCCTGCCCCCGCAGGAGGTGGTGCTCGCCCGGCTGAACCGCCCGGCCCACTACCTGCAGCGGGAGGGGCTGCCGGCGGTGGACCAGTGGCTGCCGCCGAACACCCTGTACCGGCTGCCCAAGAGCGGCGGGCCGGCGGCCGGGGTGCGGGCGTTCGGCCGGCTCGCCCTGATGGACAACTACCGGCTGGTGGCCCAGCGGATCCGCCACCAGATCGAGCAGTTCCTGACCGACGACCTGCTGGACAAGACGGCCGCCGCCACCGGGCTGGGGGTGCGGACCAACCGCCCGCGGGTGTACGTGGCCGCCGGGCTGGGCGGGGGCACCGGCGGGGGCATGTTCCTGGACGTGGCGTACCTGCTCAAGCACGAGCTGCGGAACGTCGGGTACCGCAGCCCGGAGGTGCACGCCCTGCTGGTGGCCCCGCCGACGGACAAGGCGGTGTCCCGCCTCACCCTGGCGAACGGGTACGCCGGGCTGACCGAGCTGAACCACTTCTGCCGGGAGAAGTACCAGGCGCGGTTCGACATGAACGAGCCGCCGGTGACCGACACCACCCCGCCGTTCGACCGGGTGGCCCTGTGCCAGTGGCCGCGGAAGCCGAAGCCGGCGGACGAGGCGCGGGTGGTGGGCGGGGTGGCGCGGGCGGTGTTCCTGGACCTGTTCACCCCGGTCGGGCGGCGGGTGGACGCGGTGCGGGCGGCCGCCCCGACCGACCCGCTGGCCGGGCCGGTGGTGCAGCCGTTCGGCGTGTACCGGCTGAGCTGGCCGCGGTACGAGCTGCTGGCCGCCCTCACCCGCCGGTTCTGCCAGCAGGTGCTCGGGCGGTGGACGAGCAAGGAGACGGCCCACCTGAAGGAGCCGATCGCGGCGTGGCTGGACGAGCAGTGGACGGCCATGCAGCTCACCCCGGCGGCAGTCACCGCCCGGCTGGAGCGGGCGGCGGCCGACGCCCTCCGCGGCCCGCCGGAGGCGGCGTTCGACGCCGCCGTCACCGCCCTGGCCGGCGGGGCGGCCAAGGTGGACGGTCAGGCGGCGGTGAACGCCCTGGACCAGATCCTCAAGCTGGTCGGCAAGCCGGAGGTGGAGGGGGCGAGCGGCACCCCGGCGGTGGTGGCGGCGGTGGACCCGGCGGTGAAGCACATCCACGCCGAGGCGGAGGCCAGCCTGGCCACGCTGGCGGTGTCGTTCATCGAGCAGCCGCAGTACCGGCTGGCCGGGGCGGACGAGGCGCTCGCCCAGATGACCGCGCGGATGGCCGCGGTGGTCGAGCAGGTGGAGCACGAGTACCGGCAGACGGCGAAGGCGGCCACCGACACGTACGCCCGCCTGTTCCCGCTCATCGGCAGCCTGGTCGGCGGGTCCGCCCTGTCCCTGGTCGGGCGGCGGGGGTCCCTGTCCGCCGAGGTCCGCGAGCTGCTCGCCCTGTACCCGCGGCAGCGGTACAAGACGGTGCTGCTGGCCGCCGCCATGTCCCTGTTCCGCAAGCTGCGGGACGGCATGCCCGAGTACGCCCGGGACGTCACCTACTGCCGCGAGCGGCTGACCGGGTTCGCCGCCCGGTTCGCCGCCCAGGAGACGTCCGCCGCCGCCACCGAGCCGGGGTCGCTGGTGCTGCCGGTCGGGTGCGACACCCTGGACGCGGCCGCCGACCGGTTCATCGCCGCCCTGCCGCCGGACGACCTGATGGCGTTCGACCAGCAGGTGCAGGCCGACCTCACCCGCAAGTTCCGCGGGCTGGTCGGGGTGTGCCTGAAGGCCGACCGGGCGGACCGGTTCGTGCCGCTGTTCGCCGACGCCGCCCGCGCCTTCCTGGACGCCCGGCTGGAGAAGGCGAACCCGGCGGAGGCGCTCACCCGGTACCGCGGCAGCGGGCCGGAGTGCCTGAGCGTGCTCGAGGACGCGTACCTCGGGGCCTGCCCGTCGGTGGTGCCGGTGTCCAAGGTGAAGGTGGAGGCCACCCTGCTGGCCGCCCCGGACGGGCCGGACGGCGACCGCCTGCGGGCGCTGGTGGAGGACGCCAACCCGGGGGTGGATTTCACCCCCGCCGCCCTGCCGGACGACGTGCTGGTGTACCGCGAGTACCCCCGCCTGCCGATCGCCGACCTGCCCCAGCTCGGGCCGGCCGGGGAGAGCGCGTACGCCGCCGTCACCGCCACCGACTTCCCGCCGCACGCCCGCCACGACGTCGCATGGACCGCCCCCGGCCGGCCGGTGCCCACTTAATGCTCTGTGGCACTGGCGGCCCGCCGGTGCCACGAACCGACCGGCCCCCGCCCCCTCTGGCTCTCGCGAAGGATCCCGATTCATGGCCGTCAGCTTCCAGACCGGCGCCGAGCCGATCCCCGGGTACACGCTGCTCGACCGCCTGGGCAGCGGCGGGTTCGGGGAGGTGTGGCGGTGCGAGGCCCCGGGCGGCATCTTCAAGGCGGCGAAGGTGATCCACGGCGACCTGCGGCACAAGGACACCGACGCCTACCGGTTCGCCGAGCAGGAGCTGAAGTCGCTCGGCCGGGTGAAGACGGTGCGGCACCCGTACCTGCTCGCCCTGGACCGGTTCGACGTCGTGGACGGGCGGCTGGTGATCGTCATGGAGCTGGCCGACTGCAACCTGTGGGACCGGTTCCGCGAGTGCCGGGCGAAGGGGCTGCCGGGCATCCCGCGGGCCGAGCTGCTCGGGTACATGAGCGAGGCGGCCGAAGTGCTCGACCTGATGAACGACACGCACAACCTGCAGCACCTGGACATCAAGCCGCAGAACCTGTTCCTGCTGTACAACCACGTGAAGGTGGCCGACTTCGGCCAGGTGAAGGACCTGAAGCAGCACGTGGCCGAGGTGACCGGCGGCATCACCCCGGTGTACGCCGCCCCGGAGACGTTCGACGGGTACGTGTCCCGGTACTGCGACCAGTACAGCCTGGCGTGCGTGTACCAGGAGCTGCTCACCGGGGTGCGGCCGTTCGACGGCACCAGCATGAACCAGCTGCTGGTGCAGCACCTGCAGCACCCGCCGAACCTGGCCCCGTGCCCGCCGGCCGACCGCCCGGCCCTGCTCCGCGCGCTGGCGAAGAAGGCCGAGGACCGGTTCCCGACGGTGACCGCGATGGTGGCGGCCATCCGCGACGGGCTGCCGGCGGCGGCCGCCGGCCCGGCGGCCGACACCCCGGTGCCCGGCCGCGCGACTTACGCCCTGGCGGGGGTGCGGCCGGACGGCCCGCCGGCGGCGGCCACCCCGTACCCCCGCGGGCAGACGGACACGCCCCCGCCGGACCGGTCCGCCCCGCCCGAGCACACCGGCCCCGGCCCGCTCCGCCCGGCGGTGCTGATCGGCCTGGGGTACGCCGGCCAGCGGGTGCTGCGGCGGTTCGCCCGGCTGGCCCAGCTGCGGTGCCCGCTCGCCGGCCGGCTGTCCCTCATCCGCACCCTGTACATCGACACCGACCCGGACGCGGTGGCCGAGGCGGTGGCCGGCACCGGCGAGCCGGGGTACGCCCCGCTGCCCGAGGACGGGGTGCTGGCCGCCCCGCTCAACCGGGCGGCGTACTACCTGCGGCCGCGGAACAACGGGCGGGCGCTGATCGAGGGCTGGTTCGACCCGGCCGTGCTGCACCGCATGCCCCGCACCCCGGCCACCACCGGGCTGCGGTGCCTGGGCCGGCTGGCCCTGTGCGACCACCTGCGGGCGGTGATGCAGAAGGTGCAGGCGGAGGTGGACGCCGCCCTGCTGCCGGAGGCGCTGCCGGCGGCCGCCGCCGCCACCGGGCTGGGGGTGCGGACCAACCGCCCGCGGGTGTACCTGGTGGCCGGGCTGGGCGGCGGCACCGGCAGCGGGATGGTGCTCGACCTGGCGTACGCCGTCCGGGCGCGGCTGCGGCGGCTCGGGTACGCCGACCCGGACGTGGTCGGCCTGCTGCTCGTCCCGCCGGCCGACGCGGACGTGTCCGCCCACGCCCGGGCGAACACGTTCGCCGCCCTCACCGAGCTGCACCACTACGACCACCCGGACACCGCGTTCACCGCCACCGACGACGCCGGCGGGCTGATCCGCGACCCCGCCCCGCCGTTCGCCCGCACCGTCCTCGTCCGCGGGTACCCGCACGCCGACCCGCCGCCGATGACCCAGACCGCGTTCCCCACCCGCGGCCCGCGGGCCGGCGGGTCGAGCACCGTCGCCCTCCGCAACACCGCCCGCACCCCGGCCCAGGCCGGCCCGGCCGCCCCGGACCCGGCGGACGCGGCCGCCGAGTTCCTGCGGGCCGACCTGTTCACCCCGGTCGGCCGGGCGGCGGACGAGGCCCGCGGCGACCTCGGCCCGCCGCCGGAGGGCACCGCCGCCGCCGTCGGCCTGCGGCGGTTCGACTGGCCGCGGGCGGCGGTGGTCAGCCGCACCGCCCGGGTCATCGCCCCGGTGCTGGTCGGCCAGTGGGTGAGCCCGGACCCGGAGCAGGTGCGGCGGGTGGTGCCGCGGTGGGCGGCCGAGCAGTGGCAGCGGCTCGGGCTGGACCCGGACCAACTGACCGCCCGCCTGCGGCGGGCGGCCGACGCGGACGCCGGCGCGCCGCTGGCCGACCTGGTCCGCGAGGTGACCGACCCGCTGGTGCCGAAGGGGTGGCGGGCCCGCCTGCCCGAGCCGGCGGCGGTGGCCGCGGCGGTGAACCGCCTGACCGCCCTGCTCGGCCCGCCCCGCGAGGCGGCCGGCCGCCCGCCGGCCCCGCTCGACCTGGCCGCCGCCGCCGAGGCCGGGGCGGTGATCGAGGAGGCCGGCGACAGCTTCACGGACATGATCCCCGCCCTGCTCGACACCCCGGCGTTCCGCCTGGCCGGCACCGAGGAGGTGATCCGCCAACTGCTGCTCGCCGTCGACCGGGCGCGGGACGAACTGCACGGGCAACTGCCCGGCCGGGAGAAGGCGGCGTCCGCCGCCCACGACCGGCTGATCAACTACACCTACGCCCAGAAGGGCGAGCGGCTGTCCGCCGCCGACCTGACCGCCGCCCTGCACGCCTACCCGG
>CANJKY010000070.1 GCA_947474875.1 Gemmataceae bacterium | reverse complement strand
TTCGACAACCCGAGGCGGCCGACCGCCAGGCACATCAGCCCGAGCAGGATGGGCACCGCCGCCACCAGCACCGGCACGGCGATGCCGTACGGCACCCCGTTCAGTCCGGGGAACTCGCCGTCGGGCAGCAGCGGTTGCTTGGTGAAGTGCTCGGCGATCACCATCCCCGGCAGAGCGAGCGCCGGGATGAGGAACAGGAAGGTGGCGAACGACACCCACCCGAGGCCGGCCTTCGCCCGCCGCCACGCTTTCACCAGCCCGTCACTCGCCCCGCCGCCGGCCACCGCCCCTTTCCGGGCGAACGGGTCGGTCGCCTGCCGGGGCGGCTTCTCGCCGATGGACGGGACGGACTCCCGCACCGGCTTCGGGGCGTCGGCGAACGGCATGGACGACCGCACCGGGTCCGCCCCGCCCGGCGGCGGGCCGACCTGCGGACCGACGGCGAAGTCGCCGAACGACGGCGACCGCCCGCCCTTGCCGGCGGTCGGCTCGGGCAGGCTGGCGGCCGACGCGCGGGCGGCGTCCAGCGGGGGGATCGGCAGAATGTTCCCGCAGGTCGGGCACCGCCCGCGCTTCCCGCCCGCGTCGTCCGGCGCGTGCAACATGCCGCCGCAGTTGGAACAGGACACCTTGATCGGCATGACACCCTCGGGAGCGGAGTGAACGGGAAGCGTGTTGCCCACAGTGTACAGCGGCGGGTACCGGCTGGCACTCGGGAACGGCTGGTAGAGTCTGCGAAATGGGCCGGTTGTGCCGGCTGTTAGCGTGGTTCCGGTCGCGCCCAGTTCGGGTCGTACTGGAGGGAGAAGAGGTCTTGCACCCGCTCCGCCCGCGGGCCGGTCCGGAGGAGGGCCTCTACCGCCGCTCGCAGGCGGGCGATGCGCGGGTCGCTCCCGACCGCATCTGCTCCGACGCCACGATCGATCCGGTCGAAGATGGCCGCCACGTCGAGCAGTTTGCTCCGGGCTTCGAGAAAGTAGGCGTCGAGGGCGGCGGATGCGGGGAGCGGGGGCATGACCGGGGTTCCGGAGGGGTGGGGCAGTCCGTTTCCGGAATCGTAGCCCGCGTGGGCCGTTAGAACAGTGTCGCCGATGGGCGGCCGGAGCCACGGTAGAACGGTTACATGCTGGCCAGCTTCTTCCGCCGGCTCAGCTTTGGGAACAGTTGCCCGCCCAGCCACCCGCCGACGGCCACCACCGCCAGCACGGTCGCCCCCACGGCGGCCGCCGTCTCCGGCGGTTCCACCACCCCGAGTTTGTCCACCAGGAACTCGATCGGCGGGAGCGACCCGTCCGGCACCGGCCGTGAACCCGCTGAGCATGACCAGGAAGGCGGCGATCTGGGCGTCGATTCGTGCCGCCGCGCCGGGGCCGCCCATGTTGAACAGCCCCTTCGGCATCATCACCATCCCCGTCCGCACCCAGTCGGCGGCCAGCACCCCGATGACCGCCGCCGTCGCCCCGATGATCACCTGGAGCCACCGGGTCGGGCGGACCTGTTGCTTCTTCCCCTCACCGGGCTTCAGGCGGATGAGCGAGCTGTTCCGCGCCGACTCCGGCACCGGCAGCTCCTTCGCCCCCGGCCACACCCGCTCGCCCACCCACGCCGCCACCCCGCTGACCGCGGCCATCGCCCCCACCAGCCCGGCCCGCAGCAGGGTGACCTCCACCCGCGGGTAGCAGTCCACCGTCAGCCACGCCAGCCCGCCGGCCAGCCCGACCAGCAGCCCGCCGCCGAACCCGACGTGCCGCCCGGCCCCGGCCAGCAGCCCACCGACCGCCGCCGCAACCAGCCGCAGGGCGAAGTGGACCCACACCGCGGCGCCCGGCGGGATGGCGGACCCGGTCAGCTGGGCCGCCCCGGTCACCCACTCGCTGAGCGCCAGGTGGACGCCGAGCGCGATCACCACCCCGACCGTCAGCCGGCCGGAGAACGAGGTGTGGATCGCCGACGACGGGGCCTCGATCACCGACCGGGGCAGGATCTCGGCCGCTTCAGCCGGCACGAGCAGGCGACTGCTGCACCGCGGGCACCGCCCGGTGGCCGGGTGTTGGGTGTGACACTTCGGACAGAACAGATACATGCGCGCACCGCAGACCGGACGGCGTGGGCTTCAGCCGCGGAAGTGTAGAACACGATTCCGCGTTCGCGCCGGCCATAGAATCCCGGCATGGCAGGAACCGGGCGGGCGGGGGTGTGGGCGGTCGGCAGCGCGGCGGTCGCCGTCGGGCTGATCGTCGCGCTGGCCGTGCGAGAACGAACCGCGGCCCCGACCGACGCCCGCCCGCTGGTGGTGTACGCCGCCGCCAGCCTCCGCCCGGCGTTCACCCGCATCGCCACCGAGTACGAGGCTGAAACAGGCCAGCGGGTGGAGTTGCGGTTCGGGGCATCGGAGGAGATGCTCACCCGCGTGCGGCTGCCGTCCGCCGTCGACCCCGGCGACCTGTTCGCCCCGGCCGACGAGAGCTACGTGACCTCCGCCGATAAACTCGGGTTAGTCGCCGAGTCGCGCCCGGTCGCGCGGATGCGGGCGGTGCTGCTGCTCGCCCCCGGCCGAATGCCGCCGACCGCCTGGGGCGACCTGGCCAGCCGCGACATGCGGGTGTCACTGGCGAACGAGGCCGCGGCGATCGGTCGGCTCACCCGCCAGCGGTTGATTGCGACCGGCTTGTGGCGGGAACTCGAACCGCGGGTGCGGGGGGCGGCCACCGTCACCGACTCGGCGAACGCGGCCAAGCTCGGGGCGGTGGATGCGGCGATCGTGTGGGACGCGGTGGCCCGGCAGTACCCGGACCAGCGGACGGCCGAGTTGCCGGAGTTGACGGGCATTGAAGCCGAGGTGAGGGTGGCGGTGCTGAGGCAGTCGGCCCGCCCCGCCGACGCGGAGCGGTTCCTGCGATTCGTCCTCGATCCGGAACACGGGTTGAGGCACTTCCGTGACCTCGGGTTTCGGGTGGTGGAATGAAGTCCGACCGCCCGTTCTTTGTCGCCTTCGCCGCCCTCGGCGGGGTGTACGTCCTGCTCGTCGCCGCCCTGCTGCTCGCCGACCTGTTGTACCTGTCACCGTCCGCCATCCTCGCCGCCCTCCGCGACCCGAACATCCGCTCGGCCGTTTGGCTCAGCCTGCTGTCCAGCTCGCTCGCCGCCATCCTCAGCGTGTGGGTGGCGGTGCCGCTCGGGTACCTGCTCGCCCGCACCCGCTTCCCCGGCCGCGGGATCGTAGAGTTCCTGGTGGACGTGCCCATCGTGCTGCCCCCGCTGGTGGTCGGCCTCAGCCTGCTCATCCTGTTCCAGACGGCCGCCGGGCGGTGGGTGCAGGGTTTCGTACCCGTCACGTATGCGGTGCCGGCGGTGGTGCTGGCCCAGTTCGTGGTGAGTGCGGCGCTGGCCGTCCGCACCGTGCGGGTGACGTTCGAACAGCGGTCGGGCCGCACCGAGGACGTGGCGCGGGTGCTCGGCTGCACCCGCTGGCAGGCGTTCTGGCGGGTGAGCGTGCCGGAGGCGCGGCGTGGGATTCTGGCCGCCGGGGTGCTGGCGTGGGCGCGGGCGGTGGGCGAGTTCGGCCCGGTGCTGGTGTTCGCCGGCGTCACCCGCGGGCGGACGGAGGTGCTGCCGACGGCGGTGTACCTGGAGCTGAGCGTGGGGAACGTGGAGGCGGCGGTGGCGATCGCGGCGCTGATGATCGCGGCGTCGGCGGCGGTGCTGGCGATCATGCGGCGACTGGCGAGCCGAACCGCATGAGCGGCCTGGTTGCGGCTAACGGCGGAAGGGTGAAATCGCTATGGTCTGTTCGGCCGGTAATTCAGTGCGAGCAGATTGCGAAGCCCGAGGAGGATCAAGCCCGGCGAGGCGATGGCAAGGACGATGAGTGCGAATTGCAGGAGTGAGGAGACCTTCGGCAGTGCGTGGTCCGGAAGCACGACAAGACCGAGCGCAATGATGAAGAGGATGACTCCGAGGGCCAACTTCGCGAGGAACAAGAATGCCCCCGCCAGCTTCTTCAGTTCGGGGTACATTCGGGAGCGGGCAAACGCGAGGTGCGCGGCCTGATGCCACCCGCACTCCGGGCAAGGGACCTCGTCATGCTCGGTTTCCAGGGCCTTGACCAAGTTCGCCCGCGCCTTCGCCAACGCCTTCTCGGGTCCTTGGGGCGAGGAGAACAGGACCTTGTGGAAACCGGTCGCGATTCGAGACATGTGGTACGGATACGTGTGGCCGCACCTCTCGCACGCAACGTCCTTGCGGACGGAACCCTCAGCCGTGGCGGTGTACAGTGTCGATGGGAGGGGGATGAAGATGAACATGGTGCGTCTCGCTTCCAAGATTGAGCCGGCGAAACGTAGATCAGGACGAGGGGAGAAACAAACGAGGTGGAGAGAACGGGCGTCAAGACGTTCCGATCCTTCCTGCGCGACGAGAAGGTCGTTGTCGAAGTGAATGGCAAGGAAATACTCAAACTGGGGACATAGGATTGCCGGAAGCGTGGGTGTCGGGAAGCCGAACCAGGCGCGGTATCTGACCCGGCGGCCTGATTCGTTTCTGGGCGTTCATAGCTCCCCGATGCCGCCGGCAGGTGAGCGGGGTCTTTCACCCGATCTGTTTCGCCAGGTCGTAGATCTGCTCGATGTCGAACACCGCGTCGGAGCGGGTGAACAGCGCCTTCACCGCCGCCTTGTGGATCTTCATCTTCGTCCCGCCTACGCCCAGCGCGCCGTAGCACCAGCAGTCGTCCCGGTTGGTCGCCTGGTCGTTCAGCTCCACCCCCTCAATGCCGGCCGGCGGCACCCCGTTCAGGTCGATCGCCACCCGCAGGGTGTCGCACGCGGTGCGGTGCTTGGCCGGCAGCATCATCACCCCCGGCGCGCCGGCGGCGATCACGACGTTCCGCTCGTCCAGCGCTTCCTCGGCGTCGCCGCCGCCGGCGGCCACCGCCTCCACGTTCGCCTTCGGTACCTGCTTGCGGATGCCGGCGGCCACCGCTTCCGCCCGCTCCTTCTGCCGGCTGGCGATCCGCACGTGCCCGCCGGCGGCGGCCAAGAGTCTGGCCGCCCGCTGGCCGACCGGGCCGGTCGCCCCGAGTACCAGCGAGTTGGCAGTCGCCAGGTCGATGTGCCGGCCGGCCGCCACCACCGCGGCGGCGGCGGTGGTGTTCGCCCCGTTGCTGTCCAGCATGACCGACACGCTCAGCCCGAACATGGGCATCAGGTGCTTCCGCACCTCGGCCAGCACCGCCTCGCCGGCCGCCACGTCCGACCCGCCAACGAACACCGCCGTCCGCATCAGGTCCTTCTTCCCGCGGGTGAAGATGCACCCGTGGACGAGCGGCATGACGTGCTCCGGCTTCACCCCGCCGTAGCTGAACAGGTGCTGCACGCCGGAGTCGACGGCCACCACCCGGTCGAACACGCTCGGGTGCGGGTCGGTGTCGAGGTGCAGCAGGATCGTCGCTTTGTCGGACATGGCGGATCAGACACGAGACACGAGGGGAGAGACACGAGAGAAGAATTTCTTCCCGTCTCGTGTCTCTCCCCTCGTGTCTCGTGTCCGCCTTATTTGGGGCTGAACGGGTGCTTCTCGCCGCGGCGGGCGGTGATCTCGTCGATCTTCGGCAGCCCGCCCATAGCGTGTTTGATGGCCAGCTTGGTGGCGTCGTAGTTGTACTGGTAGATCTTGGTGTCGTCGGCCGCCTGCGGGTGGATGAACACCCCGCACACGATCACGTACTCGTCCGCCTTGTCCTTCGGGATGACCCCGTCGGCCACGCTGTCGGCGACGGCGCGGGCGACCGCGGCTTGCGCCGGGCCGAACATCTGCACCGCCTGCTTCATCCCCTTGATGGTCACCTTGGTGATCATCACCGTGGCCGGCTTGCAGATCAGGTTCGGGGTGATGACCGCCAGCAGGCTGGTGTGCCCCTCGCTCTGGGTGGCCAGGGCGTTGGCGAACGCGTTCCCGACCGGCCCGTTCTTGTCCCCGATGAGCAGGTCGATGTGCGCGATCTCGTTCCCGTCGCCGACCAGACCTTCGCCGATGAACATGCTCATGCCGAGCCTCCGTGTGGGGGTGAGGGACCGCCGGGGCGGTTGGCGACTGGTGTACGGCGCTACCGCCAGAACGCCCACCACCGCGGCCGCCGGAGGGCCATCCGCCCGCGGGCGAAGTCGAGGGTGAGGACTCGGCCGCGGAGGAAGTCCAGGCCGAGCAGGCCGTCGATGGTGACGGAGGCCGACGGGCTGACGGCGTGGATCTCGAAACGGGTGAGAGTGACCCCCAGGGCCGTGACCGCCTCGGCGACGAATGAGGGCGCCCGGCCGCCCCCCGTCACCCCACGGAAGTCGCGGACGGCGACCGGGTTGGCGAGATCGAACCCGAGCAGGCGGAGTAGTTCCGGCCGGAGGGTGGTGCGAGAGGCTCCGGTGTCGAGGGCGAACCCGAACCGGTGTGTGGCTCGGGGTCCGCGCACCGTGACGGGGACGAGTACACGCCGGGCGTTGGGGTCGAACGGTGCGCTCACGTGTTGAGCAGCCAGATTTCGTCCGGGTCGGGTTCGCCCGTGTACCAGATCGCGCCGCGCTCGATGTGCCGGACCCGTTCCAATCCGCCGTCGAAGTCGTCGCGGTTCGAATGGTGCCACACCACCCGCCCGGCGAACGGCTCACTCCGTCTGGGTGCGGTCATCTGATCCACGAACACCCACTCGTTCGGGTACTTGGCCTTGATCTCGGCCATAGACAGGTACGGTTCGCCCATCGAAGGCCCTCCGGGTGCTACCCCGATTCTACCCGATCAGTTTGCGGTAGTCGGTCATCAGGTGGGCGTTCACCCGCGCCATCACCGCCCCCCACACCTTCTCCTTCACATCCCCGGACAGCAGCCCCTGCACCATCCCGCCGGCCGCCTCGGCCAGGTACGCGACCAGGTTGGCCGCGTCCGCCCCGCCGGGCAGCGGCTTGCCGGCGTGGACGAACTCGTTCGCCGCCAGGCTCATCATCGGCAGCAGCGGCACCGGGTCCGGGCCGTTCGCGTACCGGGCGATCTTGGTGCCGAACTCCCGCTCGAACGCCTCGGCCACGATCTTGTTCCCGACCATCGGCCCGCCGAACGTGTACGTCTGGTGCGGCATCATCGTCTTGCGGAAGAACAGCCACGACGCCATCAGGGCCAGCGCCCCGCCCAGGCTGTGCCCGGTGATCCAGAAGCAGCGCTCCTTCTCCTTCTGCACCGCGGCCACCTCGGCGTACAGCGGCTCCCAGATCTCGGTGATGGCGTTCACGAACCCCTGGTGCCAGCGGGCGCCCACTCCGGCCGCCACGAACTCGGTGGCGAGCGGGCCTTGCGGCTGGATGAGCAGGTTGTCGGCGTTGGTCAGCAGCCAGTCCTTCAGCCCGTCCACGGTGACCGGCGCCTCGCTCCCGCGGAACGCCACCACCAGGTTGGTGTCGTCCGTGCCGACGTACGCCTGGGTGTTGTCCACGCTGACCAGCTTGGCAGTCAGCCCGAGTTCAGACTGGAACTGCGGCGCGCCCTGCGGTTCCGGCAGGTAGGCGAGGTCGCAGGCGACGGCCAGGAAGCGGGCGTTGCCCGGGTCGCCGAAGGCGTCTTCGGTGAGCGGCATGGGGGAATCCTTCGGGGTGAGCCGCGACCGCCGGGGAGCGGAGGGCGGGGTCAGTTGTTGAACTTGCGGTTGTCCTTGTCCTTGCTCTTCCAGTCGCGGAGGGCGGCGCCCGGCACCGGCGGGGTGAGGCCGCGGACGTCGATCTCGGTCAGCTTGCAGTCCGGGTTGTCCAGCACGAGCTTCTTCACCCCGTCGGCGGTGAACTGGGTGCGGGCGGCATACAGCTTCGACAGCTTCGGCAGTTTCACCAGCCGTTCGAGCGTTGCATCCGTCACCGGGTTGTCGTTCAGGTCGACGAACCCCAGTTCGATCATCCCGTCCAGCCCGGTCAGTTGGTCGTCCGTCAGCCCGGCGTTCGCCGCCTGAATGTACTTCCAGCCTTTGTGCCCCAGCACCACGCTCAACTGGTCCTTCGCCGCCCCGGTGATGGTGATGCCATCGCCGAACACCTGAGCGGTGGTTTGCACCGGCGGGGGGTACAGCTTGTTGTACACCGGGATGAACACCGCCACCCCCGCCCCGAGCAGCACCACCAGCACCGGCAGCATGGCCTTCTTGACGAACCCGGTGCGGAACGCCACGACCAGCAGCCACAGCAGGCCGATGAGCAGCAGCGCCCCGCCGACGGCGAGCAGCGGGAGGGTGAGCGTTTCGGGCATCGCACGGCACCGGAGGTGAAGACAGATCGACGGGTGTGAATATACCGGCCGGCGGAAGCAGCCGGAACGCACCGGGCAGGAAATTCCGCGCAACTTCACGGGCGAACTCCCGTTGACAGGACGGGCCGGCGACGGCATGGTTCGCCGCTCACCGTGGGGGGAGTACGGACATGACCACACGACGGATTGTGATGCTGCTCGGCTCGGGACTGGCGATCGCCTCGGTCGGCTGCTCGACCATGAACCAGACGGAGAAGGGCGTGCTCGGCGGCGGGGCCATCGGCGCCGGGGTGGGTACGCTCATCGGGGCGGCCACCGGCAACCCGAAGACTGGGGCGGCTGTCGGCGGGCTGCTCGGCGCAGGCGTCGGCGGGGTGATCGGGAACGAGGCCGACCGCAAGGATGAAGAGCGGGCGGAGATGCGGCAGGCGGCGGCCGACCAGGCCTACGTGAACGCCCAGCCGAACCGCATCGACGAGATCATCACGCTGGTGCAGCAGGGGCAGAGCGAGTCGGTCATCCTGAACCACATCCAGAACAACCGGATGACGTTCCAGCTGAGCGTGGCCGACCTGAACACACTGAAAGCGAACAACGTGCCGGACCGGGTCATCTCGGCCATGCAGAACAGCGGTCGGGAGGCGTACCCGTCACGGTCCGGCCGGCCGATCGTGGTGCGGCAGGTGGTCCACGAGCCGGTGTTCGTCGCCCCGCCCCCGCCGCCGGTGATGGTGTACGACCCGTACTGCGGGCCGCCGGTGGTCGGGGTGAGCGTCCGCGGGCGGATTCGCTAACGCGAACCGCCACCGCACCCAAGCCCGGGGGCAGCCGTCCCCGGGCTTTCGCGTTGAACGGTTCACATCTCCACGCCCCTCGGCTACCATCACTGCACCTCGCCCCCCGGAAGCCCACCCATGCGCCGCCTGCTCGTGCTCGTCCTGACCGCTTCCCCCATCTTCGCCGCCGACCCGCCCAAGTCGGACAAGGACGGCTACGTCCCGCTGTTCAACGGCACGGACCTGACTGGCTGGGTGAACGTGAACTGCGGGCCGAAGACGTGGACGGTGAAGAACGGCGAACTGATCACCTCCGGCACCCCCATCGGCCTGCTGCGGACGGAGAAGCAGTACGAGAACTTCGAGTGCGAGTTCGAGTGGATGCACGTGAACACGAAGGAGGTGGGCAACTCCGGGTTCTTCGTGTGGTGCGACCCGCTGCCCCAAGTGGGCGGGCCGTTCACCCGCGGCATCGAGGTGCAGGTGCTGGTGAACTACCCGAAGAACGACTGGGCGACGAACCACGGGGACGTGTTCAGCGTGAGCGGGGCGCGGTGCAAGCCGGACCGCCCGCACCCCACCCGCAAGGGGATGGAGCGGTGCCTGCCGAGCGAGGAGCGGGCGAAGGGCGGCGGGGAGTGGAACCACTACAAGGTGATCGCCACCAACGGGGCGATCAAGCTGCACGTGAACGGCAAGGAGGTGAGCGGGG
>CANJKY010000069.1 GCA_947474875.1 Gemmataceae bacterium | reverse complement strand
CGGGCGGGTATCAGACGAACATCGACGCCGTCATCCGGCACGTGACGGAACACCCGCCGGGCGACGGGTACATGACCGCCGCCTGCCTGCTGCTGTTCTGTGGGGCGGTGGGCAAGTCGGCCCAACTACCGCTGTACGTGTGGCTGCCGGACGCGATGGAAGGCCCGACCCCGGTGTCCGCCCTCATCCACGCGGCCACGATGGTGACGGCCGGCGTGTACCTGCTCGCCCGCACCGCCCCGCTGTTCGTCATGTCGCCGACAGCACAGGTGGTGGTCACGCTCATCGGCGGGGCAACGGCACTGCTGGCCGCGTTCATCGCCCTGGCTCAGTACGACCTGAAGCGGGTGCTGGCATACAGCACGGTCAGCCAGCTCGGGTTCATGTTCATGGCGCTTGGGTGCGGCGGGGCGATTTCGCCGGCCATCGCCGTCACCGCTGCCCTGTTCCACCTGTTCACCCACGCCTTCTTCAAGGCCCTGCTGTTCCTGGGCAGCGGGTCGGTGATGCACGCGATGGGGAACGTGATCGACATGCGGAAGTTCGGCGGGCTGCGGAAGCTGATGCCGACCACGCACCGGACGTTCCTGGTCGGCTCGCTCGCCCTGGCCGGGTTCCCGCTGCTGTCCGGGTTCTGGAGCAAGGACCGCATCCTGCACGCATTGTCCGAGGCCGGATACAGCCGGGCCGAGTTCCACTACCTGTACCAGGCGGTGTTCTACACCGCCTGCCTAACCGCCCTGTTGACGGCGTTCTACACGTTCCGCGCGTACTTCCTCACCTTCTGGGGCGAGGAGAAGGTGCCGGCGGAGGCCCACGGACACGCCCACGAGTCGCCGCGGACAATGACCGTGCCGCTGGTGGTGCTGGCCGTGGGTGCGGTGTTCGTCGGGATCGTCGCCGACCCGCTGACGCACTGGTTCGACCACCTGCTGGAGCGGGCGCCGGTGCTGCACCAGGCGAACGAGGCGTTCGCGAAGACCACGAACATGAAGGTGGGCGAACACACCTTTGACTGGGGGATCGCCGGGCTGAGCACGCTCATCGCCCTCGTCGGCATCGGGGCGGCCGCGGCGGTGTACCGTAAGGGCGGTCCCGAACGGGTGCCGGCGGCGCTCCGCGGCATCTTCGCGCTGTCGGCGAACAAGGTGTACGTGGACGAGATCTACGGCGCGACGGTAGTGCTGCCGGCGGAGACGGCGGCCGCCGGCGGGCGGCAGATCGACGCCTTCCTGGACGCACTGGCCCGGCTGGTCAGTTTCGTCCCGCGGTTCGCTGCTGCCGTCCTCCGCCCGCTGCAGAACGGGCTGGTGCAGTTCTACGCCCTCGGCATGGTGCTCGGGCTGGCCGTGTTCATCACCGTCGTCGTGTTCCGCTCCGTCCGCTGACCGGCGAGGCCGTACCCGCAATGGATGACCTGTTCTCCCCGAACGTGATGCGTTGGGTGCTGCTGGCGGTGCTGGCCGCCCCGTTGGCGTTCGCCGCGGTGCTGGCCGTCGGCGGGGGGAACCCCCGTGTCGCCCGCCGGCTGGCCGGGCTGTTCGCAGCCCTGCATGTCGGGCTGACAGCGTGGGTGGTCATCCCGGCGGCGGTCATGATCGCCGAGTACGGCGCGATGAACAACGGGGAGGCGTACAAGCACTTCCGCCCGGTGTTCGTGCCCGGCGACACCGGCGACGGTCAGGAACACCGGACGGCCTGGAGTCTGTTCTTCGTCGGCAAGCCGACGCCCAACGCCCCGCCCCCGGCGGTGCAGTTCTACATCGGGCTGGACGGCATCAACGTGTGGCTGGTGGCACTCACCAGCCTGATGACGTTCATCGCCGTCGCCGTGTCGTGGGGGTTCGCCCAAGAGCGGGCGGGGGGGTACTTCGCCTGGCTGTTCGTGCTCCAGTCGGCCGTCACCGGCGCGTTCCTGTCGTTCGATGTGATCCTGTTTTACGTGTTCTTCGAGCTCACCCTGATCCCAGCGTTCTTCCTGATCGGCGGGTGGGGGGTGGGCGGGGGCAAGCGGGACGCGGCCCGCAAGTTCTTCCTGTACACCCTATTCGGCAGCCTGCTCAGCCTGGTCGGGCTGGTCGGCATCGTGCTCACCAACCCGACCCCGCCGGGCGGGTGGCGGAACAACACCCAATCGCTCAAGCAGGACCGCGGCACGCTCTCGTTCAACGTGAACGACCTGATGCGGAGCACGGTACGGATTTCGATCGAACACGAGTACGCCATCGCCGATGCCGGTGTCAAGTTGGAACAGGCGAAACCACTGGACCAGAGCGGCCGCGATTCGGCCGAAGCCGAACTGGCCAAAGCGAAGGCCGCCCGCGACGGGTACAAGTCCACCCAGTTCTGGCTGTTCTTCCTGCTCGTCGCCGGGTTCGTCGTGAAGGTGCCGCTGGTGCCGTTCCACACCTGGCTGCCCGCCGCTTACGCCGAGGCCCCGCCCGCCGTAACCTTGCTGCTTTCGGCGCTGCTGGCCAAACTGGGCACACTCGGCCTACTCCGCATCGTGATCCCGCTCTGCCCGCACATGGCCGTTGAATACGGGCTGCCGGTGTTCGGCACCCTGGGGGCGATCGGCATCGTGTACGCCGCCTTCTGTGCCTACGCCCAGAAGGACGTGAAGATGATGGCGGCGTACAGCAGCGTGTCCCATCTTGGGCTGCTCGCCCTCGGCCTGTTTGCGCTCAACCCCGAGGGGCTGACCGGGGCGGTGCTGCACATGGTGAACCACGGGCTGACCGCCGGCGGGCTGTTCGCCGTCATCGCCATCCTGTACGACCGCTACCGCACCACCGACATGACGCAGCTGGGCGGGCTGATGGCCCGGCACCCGGCGCTGGCGTTCTTCACGTTCGTTATCTGCCTGGCCGGCGTCGGCCTGCCGGGGCTGAACAACTTCGTGTCCGAGATGATGCTCATCGGGGCGCTGTTCACCCCGTGGAACGCGGCGGCGATGGGGTACGGGCTGGCGGTGGCCGCCGCGGCCGGCATCTTCTTGTCGGCGTGGTACACGTTCACCATGCTCCGCAGCGTGTTCTTCGGTCCGGTCCGCACGCCGGCTCTAGCCGCCGACGCCCCGCCGCCTGACCTGTCCGGCCGGGAGGTGCTGGCGGTCGGGCTGATCGCCGCCCTGTGCCTGGCCCTAGGCCTGTACCCGCAGCCGGTGGTGGACGTGGTGAAAGGGGACGTGGCGGTGGTGGCGCAGACGCTCAAACACGCCCGTCGGGTAGTGAACCCCGATTTGGCGGACGCGGAAGACCGCCAGTCGGGCATGGAGCAACAGCCGATCAGCGTGAACCCGACCCTCATCCCCGCCGGGGGCCGCGGCGGCCCGCCGGCCGGTGGCCCCGGTGGTCCGCCCCGCATGCCGCAACAGCCCCCTCGTTGATCAACCTCGAGCCCCCGGCCGCCGGCCGGTGAAGACCACCAGTTGAAGGGCCGCCCGTGACTCCGCTCTCGAACCAGGCTTTCGTGGACCACCTGACCGCGTCCGTGCGGTTCGTGCTGCCGGAGGTGGCGCTGGTCGGGGTGGCGTGCCTGCTGTTCACCCTCGCCGCCCTCCGCTGTAGCCGGTCGCTGGCGATGGCCGTGGCCCTGCTCGGTGTGGTCGGCGCCGGGGTCATCGCCATCCTGGTGCCAGAACCGGTCGGCCAGGTGAACCCGGCCCTCGCCCCCATCGACCCGACCGGCGCGGCTTCGTTCATCCGCTGGCTGGCCCTGGTCGCCGCTGCGGTGTACGTGCTGCTCGGCTGGGCGGACACCCGCACCGACACGCCGGCCGAGTACCACGCCTGCCTGCTGGTCGCCGCCGCCGGGGTGTCGCTGGTCGGCCGGGCGAACGACCTGGTGTCGCTGTTCCTTGCCCTGGAGATGCTCAGCATCCCCACCTACGTCCTGCTCTACCTGCCCAGCCGGACACGGACCGGGCAGGAGAGCGCGATGAAGTACTTCCTGCTCAGTGTGCTGTCGTCCGCCGTCCTGCTGTTCGGGTTCAGCTACCTGTACGGGCTGGCCGGCAGTACCAACCTGCACGTGATCGTGACCACGCTGGCGTCGGCCGCGCCGCACAAGGAGCTCGACCCGGCGGTGTCCCCGCTGGCAGTGGTGGCGATGGTGCTGGTGATCGCCGGCCTCGGGTTCCGGGTGGCGGCCGTGCCGTTCCACTTCTACGCCCCGGACGTGTACGAGGGCGGACCGACCGGGGTGGTGGCCCAACTCGCGTTCCTGCCGAAGGTGGCCGGATTCGTGGCGCTGGCGCGGCTGCTCGGGGTGATGTCCGCTCACGGCGGCGGGCTGCCCTACGACACCCAGCACACGCTCATCCCGCTCACCCTGTGGGTGGTGGCCGTCGTCACCATGTCGTTCGGCAACCTTCTGGCGTTGCTGCAAGACAACCTGAAGCGGCTGTTCGCGTACAGCGGCATCGCGCACGGCGGGTACATGCTCATCGGCGTGCTGGTGGCCTGCACCGCCCCGCCAGCATCGGCCGACCAGTCCGGGTCCGACGCCCTGCTCTTCTATTTGGTCGCCTACGGGCTGATGACCGTCGGGGCGTTCGCCGTCCTCGCCCACCTGTCCGCCCCGGACCAGCCCGTCGAGACGGTGGACGACCTGGCCGGGCTGGGCAAGACCAACCCGCTGGCGGCGGCGGCCCTGGCCGTGTGCCTGTTCAGCCTGATCGGCCTGCCGCTCACCGCCGGGTTCGTCGGCAAGCTGCAACTGTTCTTGGCCGCGTTCCAGGTGCCGACGGACACGAAGATGAAGTCCCTGTTCCAGGTGCTGACGGTGATCGCGGTGGTGAACGCGGCCGTGTCGGCGGTGTACTACCTGCGGATCGTCGGCGTGCTGTACCTCCGCGCCCCGTTCCGCCCGGCCCGGCCGACCCGCACCAGCCCGCAACTGGTGGCGGCGGTGGTGTGTGCGGCCGCCACATTGGTGCTCGGCATGTACCCACAGCCGTTCGCCGACCTGACCCGCAAGGCGGCGCCGGTCGTCGCCGCCCGCTGACCCGAAATGCCTCCCGACCCCCGGCGGTTCCTGGGCGACTACCCGGCTGTGGTTCGTGATTGCCGGTGGGTGCCAGTCGAGTCAGCCGGGTTTAGCGGTGCCGGCGTGTGGTGCGGGCACGACCAATCCGGCCCTGCGTTCGCCCTGAAGGTAATCCCGGACACTTCCCTCGCCGGCCGAACCCGTACGATCCACCGCTGGATGACCGCCGCCCGCACCACTGGGGTGGGGTACGTCCCCGCCGTCGTGCCAACGAACTCCGGCGATACCGTCGTGATCACATCCAGCGGCATCGCGGAGGTGGTCGCGTGGATGCCCGGCGTGGCCGACTTCAACGCTTCGCCCACGCCGGCCAAACTGGCCGCCGCCTGCACCGCCCTCGCCGACCTGCACCGCGTCTGGCACTCGGTCGAACGCCACACCGCCCCGTGCCCGGTCGTTCAGCGGCGGCTGAACCTGCTCACCGACTGGGAGCGGTTCCGCCCCGCCCTCGACCGGTTCGACGCTGAATCCCGCGCGCTCCTTCGCACCGCCGCCGACGTGTTGAACGCCCGCCTGCCCGACTGCCGGCGTTCACTGACCGCTTGGTCCGCCACACCGGTGGTCGTGTTCCCGTGCCTGTGCGACGTATGGCACGACCACGTGCTTTTCGCCGGCGACCGGGTGAGTGGGGTGATCGACTACTCGGCCATGAAGATCGACTCCCCGGCAGTGGACCTGGCCCGCCTGCTGGCGGATCTGGTCGGCCCGAGTTCGGAGCGGTTCGCCGAAGGACTGGCGGCGTACCACGCCGCGTCGCCCCCGGTGCCGGTCCCCGACGAGCTGGTGCGGGTGCTGGCCTACACCGGGGTGGTGTGCGGGGTGGCGAACTGGGTGGTGCGGCTGTCGGACGGATCACCCACCTCGGCCCGGGTGCGATCGCGGCTGCGAAAACTGCTACAGTCGGCAGAATCCGGCTGAGTGAGGCGGGTGGCGGACGCGGCCCGAGCCTCTCATTTCTCATTCGGACCCGAACGCGGTTTCACACCCCTTCCCCGTGTCTTACAATTGCCCCTAACACGTCTACCCCCCGGCCGGAGAGGGCCGCCATCGTGTCGATCCGTGCCGTCTGCCCGCACTGCGAAACGTCCTACCGGCTGAGCAGCGACCTGCTCGGCAAGTCGATGAGGTGCCCGAACCCGGACTGTCAGGAGGTGTTCGTCGTCGCCGACACGCCGAAGGCGACCGCCCCGCCGGCGAAGGCGCCGACCGCCGGCACCGTCGACCAGTTCATGCCGGTGCTGGACGCCGAGGTGGTGGAGGCGAACGAACCGCAGGCGACGGTCCTGCCCAAGCCGAAGAAGAAGAGGCCGAAGCCGGCCGAGCCGGAGTTGCTCAAGGCCACCCCCATCCTGCCGGCCGAGAAGGCGGCCCCGGCCGCCCCGCCGCCGGCCGCCCCGCGGGTGATGGTGTGGGGCGAAGACGCCGCCGCCCCGCCCGGCGAACCCCCACCCCCCGCCCCAAAGCGCAAGGGCGAGCCGGACTACACCCCCATCCGCACCCGCAACCGGCAGAACCCGGTGGGCAAGATGGTGCTGTTCGGGCTGCTCGCCGCACTGGTGCTGGTCCTCGCCGGCACCGGGGTGATGTTCTTCGTCCGCGGGCAGCAGAACGTGGAGAAGGCGGAGGCGGACGCGGACGACCTGTACAAGGAGGGCAAGTTCGCGGAAGCCAAGAAGCGGTTCGAAGACCTGTCGGCCGAGAACCCGGGCAGCGACAAGAAGCCGAAATGGGAGTTCTTCGCCCACCTGGCCGGCGTGCGGGCGGCGGTGACCGCCGTCACCACCGTCGACAACCCGGCCCCGGCGCTGGAGATCACGCGAAAGTTTCTGGCCGAGCACGGCGAGTCGCCGCTCGCCCAGCCGAACTCCGGGTTCGGGTCGGACGTGGTGCAGGCCGGCCAGCAACTGTGCAAGGCCCTGGCCGGACACGCCCAGGGGCGGGTGAAGGAGTTCCGCAGCGACCGCAAGAAGATGGACGCCCTGGACGCGGCGGAGAAGGCCATCGCCGAGGGTGAGGGGCTGGTGCCGGTGCTGGAGAAGTACCGCGACAAGACCACCCAGTCGTTCGACGCGGCGCGGGAGGAGTTCGCCAAGGCGACGGCCGAAATTCAGAAGGAGCGGAAGCGGCTGGCCGACCTGCTGCCGTGGCGGACGCTGGCGGACAACCCGACCGACCAGCTAATCGAGAAGTTCGAGCTGGCGATGAAGGCGGCCGGCCTGGCCGGTGACCTGGAGGCGATGGCCATCGGGGGGGCCGCCCGCGCCGAACTCCGCAAGCGACTGCTATTCGTCGCCGACCAACTGCCGGCCGAACCGGCCCCGCCGAACTCGTCCGCAGTCACCGCGTTCGCCGCCCGCGTCAACGAGTCGCCCAAGCCGAAGCCGGCCCCGGAGGGCACGGCCGACGCCGTGTTCGCCGTCGCCCGCGGGGTGCTGTTCGTGCTGGACGCGCACACCGGCGAGCCGATGTGGGCGGAGCGGGTGGCGTCCGACGTCCGCGGCGGCGAGGTGCCGGTGCGCTACCAGTCGGAGGACGGCGGCACCGACTGGCTGCTCGTCGCCAGCGTGCTGGACGGCGAGGCCGGGCTGACCGCCCGCCAGACCAGGACCGGCGCCCCGGTGTGGCACCAGCCGCTGCCCGCCCCGGTGATCGGCCGGCCGGTGCGGATCGGCAGCCGTCTGTTCGTCGGGCTGAAGGACGACGCCGGGTCCGTACTCCAGTTCGACCTGTACACCGGCGGGCTGGTCGGCCGCGGGGAGATCCGCCAGCCGATCGGCGGCGGGCTGGCCGCCCTCCGCGGGGTGCGGACGTCGCACGGGTTCCTGCTGGTGCCGGCCGACGCCCGCCGCATGGTGGTGTTCGAGGTGGGCAAAGAGGACGAGGCCCAGCGGCGGTTGCCGCCGCAGGTGGTGCGGGTGATCGACACCGACCACCCGAAGGACTCGCTCCGCGGCGAGCCGCTCGTCCTCGACCCGGACGACCGCACCGCCCCGCGGCGGGTGGTGTTCACCCAGACCGATCTACCGACCACCATGCGGGTTAGGTCGTTCACCCTGCCCAGTGCCACCGAGATGGCCGCCCAGACCGCCGCCGTGGACGAGAAACCTCAGCTGGCAGCCGAGGTGACCGTGCCGGGGTGGGCGTCGTACCCGCCGCTGACCGACGGCGAGCGGGTGGCCGTCGCCACCGACTCGGGCACGTTCGCCGTGTTCGCCCTGAACCAGCCGGGCAACTTCGACAAGCCGCTGTTCCAACTGCCCGGCCAGCGGGCCGGCGGGGACCAGAGTGCCGCCTTCCGCGGGCTGGTGGTGTCGGCCGAAGAGGACAACTTCTGGGCGGTGGTGCAGGGCCAACTGGTGCGGCTGCGGGCGGCCATCGACCCGGCCGGCGGGTTCAAGGTGGTGCCGGGGTCCAACCCGCGGCCGGTCGGCGAGCCGGTGTCCCGTGGCATCATCCGCCCGGCCATCGGTTTGGGGTACGTCGCCACCAAGGAGGTGGACTCGACCACCGTGCAGATGCTGGCGTTCGATCTGGCCACCGGCGAGGTGGCGTGGCAGCGGCAGTTGGGCACTCCGGCCGCCGGGCCGCCGCTGCCCCTGACCGGCGGCGGCCTGTTGTTCACCGACAGCCACGCCGGGGTGTACAAGCTGACCGTCAAGCAGGACTCGGACGTGCCGGCCGTGGACCGCGTGTCCGACCCGCTGCCGCGGGTGACGCTGGCCGCCCGGCCACAGGTGTTCGCCGTGCCGGCCGGGGACGGCAAGACGGTGTGGGTGGTGGCCGGCCACACCACCCCGGAGGGGCAGAAGGCGCTGGTCCGCAAGATCGTGAACGGTAAACAGGAGGTGGAGGGGCGGGCCACCATCCCGGACCGGCTGGCCGGCACCCCGACCGCCACCGACACCGCCGTGTTCCTGCCGCTGGCGAACGGGTACGTGTACCGCATCGGCGACACCTTCCAGGCGGTCCAGGGACCGAGTTGGCGGGGCCAAGACGCGAACCCGGACACCGCCGTCGGCCACCTGTTGCCCGCCGGCCAGGACCAGTTCTTCTGCACCGACGGGCACACCCGGGTGTACCGGTACAAGTGGAAGGCGGATCAGGCGACGGCGGAGAAGGCCGGCGGGCCGTGGGAGGTGAACGACCCCATCGCCACCTCGCCGCGGCTGTGCCCCGCCGGCGGCAAGACGCTGCTGCTCATCCCCGGCGGCGGGGAGGTGTCCGCGTTCGACCCAGACCGCCCGTCGCCCGAACCCCTCCGCCGGTGGAAGGGGGCAGCCAACCTGAAGATCGCTGCCGACCGCATCACCCACCTGGCGGTGATCGGCCAACGGGCGGTGTTCGCCACCGAGGGGAAGAACGTGGTCGGCATCGACGCCGAGAAAGACGGTGCGGAGTGGGGGCTGACCGACCTGCCGTACCCCGAAGCCGGCGACGTGATCGGCATAGAGGCCGGCGACGGGTTGGCCTACGTCACCTACTCGTCCGGACACGTGCGGGTGGTGACCACCGCCACCGGGGCCATCGCCGGCGAGGTGGAGCGGGCGTACGGGGCGCCGCTGGCCGCCGCCCCGGCCGTGCCCGCCGGCACCCCCACCCGCATGATCGTGGCCAACTCGGACGGGTCGCTGGCCGTCGCCCCGGTGCTGCCGCGGCGGTGAGGCGGGACGGGTGGGGGAGTGGCCGGGGACGGTCTTACCCTGGGAGCGCGGACGTCCCGTCCGCCTTCGGTCGAGCGGACGGGACGTCCG
>CANJKY010000068.1 GCA_947474875.1 Gemmataceae bacterium | reverse complement strand
CTCGGGGGGCTGACGCCCCCCGCTCGCCGGCGTCAATGTCTCAAATCCCGCTGTTGATCCCGTCGTTCGCGTTGTCGTGCGGACTTCCCGGCGGGAACGCCGGGGCGGGCAGCTTCACCGGCTGGGTGGCGACCGCCCCCGTCTTGGTATACACCACCACCAGCGACATCTCACCGGCCGCCTCGTACTGCGGGCGGGTGTCCCCGGTCGTCCGCGGGTGCGGGAAGTCCGGGTTCCGCACCCACAGCACGATCTTCCCCTGGGTGGCGTTCATCACCTCCCCGCTCGGGGCGAACAGCACGTCCAGGACGCCGTTCGGGTTGAGCGCCGGGCCGGGCAGGTACGCGGCGTCGTGCAGGGTGGTGGGCAGCGCCGGGTTCGCGCTGATGTCGATCTGGGTGCCGCCGGTCAGTTGCAGCGTCGGCTCGCCCAGGATCGGCCGCGGCTGCCGCAGGAACCCGAACGTGGTGGTGGCGTAGTTCGGCACGAACTCGGCTTCAGCCGGGTTGTAGCTCGGCGGCGGGCCGGGCACGTTCGGGTCGTTCCGCAGCCCGCCCAGGTCCGGCAGCAGGTTGGCGTTCGTCACCTGGAGGCGGACCGATAGCACCGGCACGTACGGGTTGGACATCGCGTTGTACGGCAGGTTCGGGTTGGTCAGCCGCCGCAGCCGGTTGTCCGGCGTCGGCAGGGCGGACACCCGGTGCAGGGTGGTGAACTCCGGGCAGCTGAGCACGTCCCCGACCGACACCTCGCTGATGATGGTGGCGAGCTGGGCCGGGTCGCTGTGGACGACGTGGATCTCCCGCTGGAACGGCGGCGGGCCGGCCCCGCCCGGCTGGTGGTACAGGAACACCAGCTGGAACCCGTCGTGCCGGCCGTTCGGGTTCGGGTTGAACGGGTCGGGCACCTCGATGAACTGGGCTTCGGTACACTTCAGCCCGTCCGGCCCGATGATGAACCGCACCCCCACCGGCGCCTGGTTGCGGGCCGCCTTGCCGCGGGCCTGGAGCAGCCAGCCGTTGATGCGGTCGGTGCCGGCGGTCAGCTTGTGCGAGTCCAGGATGCCGGAGTACGCCACCCCGACCGCCAGCGCGGACAGCAGGATGATCAGCCCCATGCCGACCAGCAGTTCCACCAGGGTGAACCCGCCGCGGCGGGCGGTGATCCGTCGCATGGCTCAATCCCCCTTCTGGCCTTCTTTGCGGGTGCGGTAGCTGAGCAGGTTGTCGCCGCCGAACAGCCCCGCCCCGAGCAGGTCCTTGTCGTACCCGGCGGAGATCAGGACGGCGGTGTGGTTCACCTGCCCCGGGTACGCGGCCGGGGTGGCCGACCAGTTGGCCAGGGTGGCCGGGGCGGTGGCCGCCCACAGCACGGCCGTGTTCGGCGCCCCCCAGTCGGTGCTCAGGTTGCGGTACGCCCCGTTCGTCTGCTTCGGGTAGAACGGGTCGAACGTGTTCGCCGGTACCGGCGTCTTCACATACGGCGGGGCGTTCAGTTCGGTGCCGCCGGCGCCGCCGTACGCCAGCCGGTTGAAGTAGATCGGCTGGCCGTAGGCGTCGAGGTAGCACTTCAGGCCGGGCAAACTCGGCGCGTCGCCGATCTGCTGCTCCAGCCCCTCGTTCCCCAGCGTGCTCAGGGCCACGTGGATGCACACCGCCGACTCCTCCGGCCCGCCCGTGCCCGCCGGCAGGGTGGCGAAGATCGGCGACGGCAAAAGGGTCAACGAGCCGACCACCGTGGGCGACTTCGCCTCGGCGAACGTCATCGGCAGTTCATTCCGGGTGTACGCGTACATCAGGATGGCCTGGGCGATGTCGTCGCTCCCGCCCGCCATGCTCAGGGCCGCCTGGTAGTGGGTCGTTTGGTGGTTCTTCGGATCCCGCACCTTCTCCGCGATCCGCTTGATCTTCTCCTGCAGCTTCGTGTCCAGCTTCTGCAGGGTGGCCTCGGTGCTGCTCTTCTGCTGAGCGCTGCGGATGCGGAACACCGCGCCGACGGACAGGGCCGCCAGGGTGGCGATCAGGGCGATCGCCACCAGCAGTTCGACCATGGTGAAGCCCGGCCGGCGGGCGGCGGGGCGGCGGGTGTGCGTCACGATCGCCTCCTTAGGTCCGGTGGGGGGCCGGTCTCAGTTCCCGTAGGGTGGGTCCGACGGCGACAGCCGGCGAGACCCACGCCGATCAAGCCCGTGGGTCACGGTCGCTCCCGCGACCGGACCCACCCTACGCCTTCGCCGTTACTTGCCGACGCCCAGCTTGCTGCCGCCGTTGAAGTTGGCGATGTCGTCGGCCCCGACGTCGCCTTCGCCGTAGGGCGAGATGCCGGCGGCGGGGGCGCTCTGCCCGGCCGTGTACTTGCACTGCACCGCCCCAACCAGCGGGCACCCCGGGCCGAACGCCCCGTCCTCGCCGGCGGAGATGATCTGCACCGTCCCCTGGTTCACGTACTTCACCACGGTGGCCCCGCTGGCGGTCTCCACGAACGGCATCACCCCGAAGCAGGCGACCGCCGGGTACCTGCCGCCGGCGACGCTGCCGAAGTACGCGTACGGGGTGCCGTTCGGGGCGGCCGGCGGGTTCTTGTACGGGTCGAGGAACACCGGCAGTGCGCTGGGTGCGCCGAACGCACTGCCGGGGGTCAGCCGGTCCGGTTTGAAGTCGAAGTACGGGCCCTTCTTGGTGGTCGCCGCCCCCGCGTCGAGGGGGGCGTCGGTCGCCCACCCGTTATTCCCCGGTCCGCCTAGGAAGTACACCATGCTCTGGTTGCCGTTCAGCACCACGCCGGCGTTCGGCAGGCCGGTGGCGGTGCCGTCCGCCACGGCCGACATCCACCGCGGGTACATCTTGGTGAACAGAATGAAGTTCGGGTCGGCCGAGTTCTTCACCGCCGGGATGGTGAACGTGCTCGGCGGGTTGAACCCGAAGTCCTGGTTGAACTTGACGCACGCCGTTTCCAGCAGGCTGATGTCGTTCGTCACCTGGGTGGCGACGGCGTACTTCCGCACCTTGGTGATGCCGGCCAGCAGCATGGCGGCGAGCAGGGCGATGATGACCACCACGATCAGCAGTTCGATGATGGTGAACGCGGCCCGGGTGCGGGCGGGGGCGGGTCGGCGGGTCATGGGACGGCTCCTGGCGGTGCGGAGTGCGGGTGTTTCGTTCAGCAAGCCCACGGACGGCCGTCCGTGGGCTTTCGGTCACATCACTTGCTCAACCCTTCGAGCAGCTTGATGAGCGGCAGGAAGAGGGAGATCACGATCGCCCCGATGGCCCCGCCGAGGAACACGATCATGATCGGTTCGAGCAGCGAGATGAGGGCCTTGACCGTGTTGTCCACCTCCTCGTCGTAGAAGTCGGCCACCTTGTACAGCATGGTGTCCAGGTCGCCGGTCTCCTCGCCCACCTCCACCATGTTCACCACCATGTCGTCCACCAGCCGGGACTGCCGCAGCGGGTCGGCGATCGTGTCCCCCTCGCGGATGCTCTCCAGCACCCGCTGGAACATCTTCTCGAACACCGCGTTGTTGGCCGTGTCCCGGACGATACTCAGGGCCTCCAGGATGGGCACCCCGGAGGACACCAGGGTGCCGAGCGTGCGGGTGGTGCGGGCGACGATCGTCTTCTCCACCAGCGTGCCCACCACCGGGATCCACAGCAGCATGCGGTCGGTGATGTACCGCCCGGTCTTGGTCAGGCGGATGAGCTTCAAGAGCAGGTAGATCCCGATCGGGAAGAGCGGGATCCAGTACCAGTACTTGGCCATCCAGGTGGAGATGTCGATCAGCGTCTTGGTCATCCACGGCAGCTGCAGGTTGAACTCGTCGAAGATCTTCTTGAACTTCGGGATGATGGCCACCATGATGAAGATCAGGATGCCGACCGCCACGATGATCACCACCGCCGGGTACACCATCGCCCCGATGATCTTCTTCTTCAGGCTCTGACTCTTCTCCTTGAACTCGGCCAGGCGTTTCAGGATCACTTCCAGGGCGCCGCCGGCCTCGCCCGCCCGCACCATGTTCACGTACAGCCGGTCGAACACCTTCGGGTGCTTGCCCATCGCCTCCGACAGGGTCATGCCGGATTCCACGTCCTCCACCACGTCGATCAGCCCGTTCTTGAGCACCGACGGCTTCATCTGCTTCTCCAGGATGCGGAGGGACCGCAACACCGGCAGGCCGGCGTCCTGGAGGGTGCTCAGCTGACGGGTGAAGATCGTCAGCATCTTCTGGGATACACCGCCGATGGTGAACGTCTTCCGCGACTTCCCGGTCTTCTTCTTCTTCTTGGTGGCCGTCTTGCCGGAGACCGCCGTCAGTTTGGTGACGAAGTACCCCATCGCCTTCACCTTCTGCTGCGCCTCCTCCTCGTTGGACGCCTCGACCGAGTCCTTCACCTCGGTGCCGGCCGTGTCCATCCCCTCGAACTTGTAAGTAGGCATCTCTGCTCCAGTGCGGAACGCGCGAATCGTGGTCGGGGTCTTCGCCGCGGAGCGGCCGCCGTCCGTAGCCCAGGGCGTCAGCCCTGGGAACCAGCCATCCAGGCCGCCCGCCCCGGAGGGGCCGGCGGTCGTGTGTTCCCGCCCGCCCCTCCGGGGCGGGCGTAAGTTCTCGGTCCGCCCTCAACCCAGGGCTTCCGCCCTGGGCGACATCCGACGGCCCCTCCGGGGCGAAGACCGACCCGCACTCGGATTAATCATCCAGCACGGTCTCCCGCACCACCTCTTCCAGGGTGGTCAGGCCGTCGAACAGCTTCCGCAGGCCGTCCTCCCGCAGCGTCACCATGCCGCGGGACTTGTTGTACTCCCGCAACTGGTCGGTGCTGGCGCCGCGGCCGATCATGTCCCGCAGGTCGTCGTTGATGAGCATCAGCTCGTACAGCCCGGTGCGGCTCTTGAACCCCAGGTTGTTGCACTTGTCGCACCCCTCGCCGAACGCGAACTTCCTCCCCTTCGCCTGTTCCGGCGGCAGGTTCAGCTCCATCAGCTGGTCGCGGGTCGGCTCGTACCAGGTGCGGCAGAACTGGCACACCTTCCGCACCAGCCGCTGGGCCTGAATGGCCTCCAGGCAGGCGGTGATGAGGAACGGCTCGACGCCCATGTCCCGCAGGCGGGTGATGCTGCTCGGCGCGTCGTTGGTGTGCAGGGTGCTGAACACCAGGTGGCCGGTGAGCGACGCCTGCACGGCGATCTGGGCGGTCTCCAGGTCGCGGATCTCGCCGATCAGCACGATGTCCGGGTCCTGCCGCAGGATGGCCCGCAGGGCGGACGCGAACGTCAGGTCGATCTCGTGGTTGATCGGGCACTGGATGATGCCGTCGATCTCGTACTCCACCGGGTCCTCGGTGGTGATCAGCTTGCTGTCGATGTCGTTCAGTTCGGTGAGCGCCGAGTACAGGGTGGTGGTCTTGCCCGACCCGGTCGGGCCGGTCACCAGCACGATGCCGTTCGGCTTCTTGATCACCTGGCGGAACCCGCTCAGGATGTCCTGCGGCATGCCGATCTTGTCCAGGTCCAGGCCGACGTTCCCCTTGTCCAGCACCCGGATGACCACGCTCTCGCCGAACATGGTGGGCAGCACGCTCACCCGCATGTCCACCCGGTTGCCGCCGATGGTGAGCTCGATCCGCCCGTCCTGCGGCAGCCGCCGCTCGGCGATGTCCAGGTTGGACATCACCTTGATGCGGCTGGCGATGGCGGCGGCCAGGTGCCGCGGCGGGGGCACCATCTCCAGCAGCACCCCGTCGCACTTGTACCGCATCTTGTACTCGTCTTCGAACGGCTCGAAGTGGATGTCGCTCGCGCGGTCGCGGATGGCCATGAGCATGACCATGTTGATCAGCTTCCGCACCGGGGCGGAGTTGGCCATCTCCTGCAGGTCGTCCAGGTCGATGCTCGTCTCCCGCTTGCCCACCCCCTTGCCGATGCTCTCGTCCTTCTCCAGCTGCTGGATGAGCGACCCGAGCGACTCCTCCGCGCCCGGCCCGCCGTACGCCTTCTTCATCACCATCTCGACCGCCGCCGGCGGGGCGAGCACCGCCTGCACGGTTCGGATGCTGAGGAAGTTCTTGATGTCGTCCACCGCCTGCAGGTTGTTCGGGTCGGACATGGCCACCGTCAGCGTGTCCTGCTCGAACGACAGCGGCACCATCTTGTACAGCTCGGCCATGTTCTGCGGGACGATCTTGATCGCCTCCGGCGTCGGCTTCACGTCCTCCAGGGTGGACACCCGCATGCCGAACACTTCGGCCGTCGCCTGCAGCAGCTGGTCCTCCTTCACCAGCCCGCGGTTGGCGGCGATCTCGCCGAGCTTCAGGTCGCTCGTCCGCATCTCCTCGTAGATGCTCTCCAGCTGGGTGTCGTCCAGGTGGCCGAGGTCCACCAGCTTCTGCCCGAGTTGCCGCGAGTTGGTGTCGACGTGGGTGTACTTCGGCTTCGGCGGCGGAGCTTTCGCAGCCGGCGGGGGCGACGCCGGCTTCGGCGGCGGCTTCGGCCCACCGGCGGCCGGCGGTTTGGCTCCGCCGGGGGTGGCGGGTTTCTGTTGCGGCTTGGGCCCGCCGCCGGCCGGGGCCGCCGGCTTCTGTTGCGGCGTGCCGCCCACGCCGTTAGGCGGCTTCACGCCCGCCGCGGGCGGGGTGGTCGGCTTCTTCGGGTCGTTCGGCGTCGGGGGGGTCGGAGGCATGGTCGGGGTCGGCCTGAGTGTTCGGGAGTATGGGGGGGGAACCGCTCAACCCGGGGGGAGCAGTTCCGTCAAAGCCCGCCGACGGCCGTCGGCGGGGGGTCGGGTTTTAGCGGCGGCGGCGCCGGCGGTCGTCTTCGTCCTCGTCGTCGTCATCCTCGTCCTCGTCGTCGTCGTCGTCCTCCTCCTCGTCGTCGTCCCCCCGCTCAGCGGCGGCGATCTTGGCCGCCAGTTCGTTCGGCTTGGCCGCCTTCAGCAGCACCTCCTCCTTCGCGCACAGCCCGTCCTTCCACAGGCGGAACAGGCTCTCGTCCAGTAGGAACATGCCCTCCTTCCGCCCGGTCTGGATGGCCGAGTCGATGCGGTACACCTTGTTCTCGCGGATCAGGTTGGCGATGGCCGGCGTCACCACCATCATCTCGTAGGCGGCGATCACGCTCTCCGGGATGCGGGGCAGCAGCGACTGCGACAGCACCCCCATGAGGGCCGTGCTCAGTTGCGTCCGCACCTGGTCCTGCTGGTCCTTCGGGAACACGTCGATGATCCGGTTGATGGTGGACGCCGCCCCGGACGTGTGCAGGGTGCCGAACACGATGTGCCCGGTTTCGGCCGCCTCGATGGCCGCGTGGATGGTCTCCAGGTCCCGCATCTCGCCCACCAGGATGACGTCCGGGTCCATCCGCAGCGCCCGCCGGATGCCCTCCTTGAACTCCGGCACGTCGACGCCCACCTCCCGCTGGTTGACCGTACACTTCTTGTGCTTGTGGTAGTACTCGATCGGGTCTTCCAGGGTGATGATGTGCTTGTCGTAGTTGTCGTTGATGAAGTTGATCATCGACGCCAGGCTGGTGGTCTTACCCGACCCGGTCGGCCCGGTGACGAGCAGCAGCCCCCGCGGGCGGACGATGAGCGACCGCACCGCCTCGGGCATCCGCAGTTGCTCGAACGTGAGGAACTGGAACGGGATCCGCCGCAGCACCATGCCGATGGTGCCCCGCTGCTTGAAGATGGCACAGCGGAACCGGTATCCGTCCACGTATTCGATGGCGAAGTCCGCCCCCCCCACCTGCTGCAACTCCTGCTGGCAGCGGTCCGGGGTGATGGATTTCATGAGCGCCGTGGTGTCGTCCGGCGTCAGAACCTTGGCGTCCAGTTTCCGCATCCGCCCGCCCACCCGCAGCACGGGCGGCTGGCCGACGCTGATGTGCACGTCGCTGGCCTTCGTCTGGATGACGGTGGACAGCAACTTCTCCATGGCCACGTTCTGCTGAATCAGCGACACGGCAAGCCCTCGGGGTGGGCGACGGCACCGGGATCGAACAGCGAGACGGTGCGGCGAGGGTGAATGCGCGCCACACGGGGGCGAATGCCCCCGGCTGCCTCATTGTTACCGTCCCGACGAAGTTACCAAAAAACGGTGTAAGAAATCCGCCGGGCAGCAGTACCGGCGGCCGGATTCTACTCGCTCCGCGAGCGGGCCACACTCAGACCGACGCCCCCTGCTCCTCGATGCTGTGGCAGTTGACCAGCACCTCGTCCGGGGTGGTCGTACCCTTCAGCACCTTCAGCACCGCGTCCTCTCGCAGCGTCTTCATGCCGCCGGCACGGGCCTTCCGCCGCAGTTCCTGCGCGGGGGCCTGGGCGAACGTCAGCTCCCTCAGTTGCGAGGTCATCCGCATCAGTTCGAAGGCCCCCAGCCGCCCGCGGTACCCGGACTGCCGGCAGTGCGAACACCCGCGGCCCTTCATGAACGTCGCCCGGCTGGCCTGCTCCTGGGTGATGCCACACGCCCTCAACTGGCCCGGGTCCGGGGTGAACGGTTCGCGGCACTTCACGCAGTTCACCCGCACCAGCCGCTGGGCCATGATGGCGATCACCGAGCTGGCGATGAGGAACGGCGGCACGCCGATGTCGATCAGCCGGGTGACAGCGCTGGGCGCATCGTTCGTGTGTAGTGTCGAGAATACCAGGTGTCCGGTCAAGGAGGCCTGGACCGCGATCTCGGCCGTCTCCTTGTCGCGAATCTCACCCACGAGAATAATGTTCGGTGCTTGCCGCAGCATGGCTCGAATGATCCGGGCGAAGTCCAGCCCGATCTGGTGCTTCACCTCCACCTGGTTCACGCCCGGAAGGTAATACTCGACCGGATCCTCGGCGGTGATGATCTTCCGGTCCGACCGGTTCAGTTCGTTCAGCGCGGCGTACAGGGTGGTGGTCTTGCCGGAGCCGGTCGGCCCGGTGACGAGGAAAATCCCGTTCGGTCGTTTGATGATGTTCTGGAACTTCAGGTAGTCGTCCTCGGAGAACCCGAGGTCGCGGATGCCGACGGAGATGTTCCCGCGGTCCAGAATCCGCATGACGGTGCTTTGCCCGTGGACGGTGGGTAGCAGACTCACCCGCATGTCGTAGTGCTTGCCCTGAATCTGAATCTTGATCCGACCGTCTTGAGGTCGCCGCTTCTCGGCAATGTCGATACTCCCCATCACCTTGATGCGCGCCGTCATGGCGGCGTGCAGGCGACGGGGCACCGCGTCGCGTTCCACCAGGATGCCGTCGATCCGGTACCGCACCCGCACCCGGTCCACGAACGGTTCGATGTGGATGTCACTCGCCCGCAGCCCGACCGCCTCCTGGATGATCAGGTTCACCAGCTTCACCACCGGCGCTTCCGAGTCGGCGTCGGCGATGTTCGACGTGCTGTCGATCTGCGTGCTGTCGATCTGCGTGCCTGTGAACTCGGCCAGCATCGAGTCCATCGACTCCGTTTCGGACTGCCCGTAGTTCTTGTTGATCGCCTCTTGGATCTGCTCCTGCACCGCCAGCACCGGCTGGATGTCCTTGTTCAGGATGAACTGCAGCTTCTGCATCGTCTCGAAGTTGCCGGGGTCGGCGGTCACCACCTTCAGCACCTGCCCGTCCAGCTCGTACGGCAGGATGACGTGCTCGCGGGCCACGCTCTCCGGCATGAGCTCGATCATCGCCTTCGAGATTTCCACCCCGGTCAGGTCCACGTACTGCATGCCGTGGAACTCGGCCAGCGCGTCCATCACCTCGCCGGGGCTGGCGTAGTTCGAGCGGATGAGCGCGTCTTGCAACTTCATCCCCTGGGCCATGGCCAGGCTGCGGGCCTCTT
>CANJKY010000067.1 GCA_947474875.1 Gemmataceae bacterium | reverse complement strand
CCACCGCCCCCGTCACCGCCTCCACCCGCTGCACGTTCTCGTCGCGCCGCCGGGCCGGCTCGAACGTGGCGGACACGCTGGTCGGGCCGGTCGCCGGCATCGGCTTGGGTACCGTCGGCTCGGCGGCGGACAGCCCGCCGGCGGCGGCAATGAGCAGGGCGAAGGGGCGGAAGTGTGCCGTCCGGTGCATGGGGGATCCCGCGTCCGTGGGGGTGGCCGGGATTGATTCGGCCGGGCGGCGGATTCCCCTGGATTCGTGGGCTGTCGTGAGGTGCCGAGAAATGCCGCCGGGCAACGGGTGGTGCCGGGTGGTGCGGGTGGTGGTGGTGTGCGGCCGGGCCGGATTCGGTGGAGTGTGCCGGTCGTGCCGATAGCGCCGGCGATTGTCGTGGCGGACCGTGCCGGGTAGGTTACTTCAACTGGTGGCACAGGCATGCCATGACCCGCACCCGCCGGATGGACCAGATCGAGGCGCTGCTGGCCGACGACCCGACCGACGCCTTCCTGCGGTACGGGCTGGCGATGGAGCACAGCAGCCAGGGGGACGACGCCACCGCCGTGCAGCACCTCCGCGACCTGATCGCCCTGGCCCCGGACGCGCCGTACATCCCGGCGTTCCTGATGTGCGGGCAGGCGCTCGTGCGACTTGGGAAGGAAACCGAAGCGGCGACGGTGCTGAAACAGGGGATCGCGGCGGCGACGAAGGTCGGCACCCCCGAGGCCATGCATGCCCGCGGCGAGATGGACGGGCTGTTGAGTACCATCGAATAAGAGGGCACGCGGATGACGCGGATTTCAGCGCGGATGAAGAGGATCAGAAAAGTCAGTTGATCTGATCCTCTTCATCCGCGCTGAAATCCGCGTCATCCGCGTGTCGATTTTCGGAGTCCGACTCATGTTCCGCGCTTCCCTGCTCGCGTCGTTCCTGGTCGCCGTCCCGGTGTTCGCCGGCGGCATCGACGGGGAGCGACTCGCCCGCATCGACGACGCGGTGAATGCGTCCATCAAGCGGGGCGACTGTCCAGGGGCGGTGGTGCTGGTCGTCCACGGCGGCGAGGTGGCGTTCCGCAAGGCGTTCGGCACCCGCGACGGCTCCACGTCGATGACGCCGGACGCCGTGTTTGACCTGGCGTCGATCACCAAGCCGGTGGCGACGGCGACGAGCGTGATGGTGCTAATCGAGCAGGGCAAGCTGCGGTTGTCCGACAAGGTGGCGAAGCACTGGCCGGAGTTCGCCGCCAACGGCAAACAGGACGTGACCGTCGAACAGTGCTTGCTGCACACCACCGGCCTCACCGCCGACAACGCCATCGGCGACTACGCCGACGGGAAGCAGAAGGCGATCGCCAACATCGCCGGCCTGAAACTGGAAGCGCCCGCGGGTACGCGGTTCAAGTACAGCGACGTGGGGTTCCTGGTGCTCGGCGAGTTGGTCGAACGGCTGGGCGGGATGCCGCTGAACGAGTTCGCCAAGAAGCACGTGTTCGATCCGCTGAAGATGGCGGACACGGGCTACCTGCCGGCGGGGGGTCTGAAGACGCGGTGTGCCCCGACCGGCAAACGCAACGGGCTGACGATTTCGGGTGAAGTCCACGACCCGCGGTCGTTCGCCGTCGGCGGGGTGGCCGGCCACGCCGGGCTGTTCGGCACCGCCGACGACCTCGCCCGGTACTGCCGAATGCTGCTGCGGGGCGGCGAACTCGACGGCAAGCGGGTGCTCTCACCGCTCACGGTGAAGCTGTTCACCGAGGGCCGCCCCGTCCCGCCGACCGGCCTGCGGTCGCCGGGGTGGGACGTGGACACGTCGTTCACCGCCCAGCGGGGGGAACTGTTCCCGGCCGGCGACGGGTTCGGCCACACCGGGTTCACCGGCACGAGCATCTGGGTCGATCCACCGAGCCAAACGGCGGTCATCATTCTGACCAACCGCACGTTTATCAGCGAGAAGGCGAGTGTGACGGAACTGCGGCGGCAGGTGGGGACCATCGTTGCGTCAGCGGTCCCAGCGAGCAGCCGGCGTCAGCCGGCTGTTTCTTCGACCGGTCGGAAACAGCCGGCTGACGCCGGCCGCTCGCCCGTCCTGACCGGCCTCGACGTCCTCGTCCGCGACAAGTTCGCCCCGCTCAAGGGTCGGTCCGTCGCGCTCGTGACGAACCACACCGGCCGCACCGCCTCCGGCGAGTCGGCCATCGACCTGCTGCACACGGCCGACGGGGTGAAGCTGGTCGCCCTGTTCAGCCCGGAACACGGCATCCGCGGGGAACTGGACGAGAAGGTGGGCGACGGCAAGGACGAGAAGACCGGCCTGCCGGTGTACAGCCTGTACGGCGAGCGGCGGAAGCCGACCGCCGAGCAGTTGAAGGGCGTGGACACCCTCGTGTACGACATCCAGGACATCGGCTGCCGGTTCTACACGTACATCAGCACGCTCGGGCTGGTGCTGGAGGCGGCGAAGGAGGCGGGCGTCAAGGTGGTGGTGCTGGACCGCCCGAACCCGATCGGCGGGGTACAGGTGGAGGGACCGGTGCGGGACGCCGGGCGGGGTTCGTTCGTCGCGTTCCACGAGTTACCACTGCGGCACGGGATGACCGTCGGCGAGTTGGCCACGTTGTTCAACACCGAGCGGAAGATCGGCGCCGACCTGACGGTGGTGAAGTGCGAGGGGTGGAAGCGGGGCGACACATTCGACCGCACCGGGCTGCCGTGGCGGAACCCGTCACCGAACATGCGGCACCTGACGGCCGCCGTGCTGTACCCCGGCGTCGGCATCCTGGAGACGACGAACGTGAGCGTCGGCCGTGGCACCGAGCGGCCGTTCGAGTGGTTCGGGGCGCCGTGGATCGACGGGCGGAAGCTGGCGGCCGAGTTGAGCAAGCAGAACATGCCGGGTGTGCGGTTCGTGCCCACCACCCGCAAGCCGGTCAGTTCGACGCACAAGGACAAGGAGTGCGGCGGGGTGGACATCATCATCGACGACTGGGAGAAGGTGCGACCGGTGTCGCTCGGAATGGCGGTGGCGGTGACGCTGCGGAAGCTGTACCCGGACGACTGGCAGACGAAGCGGTACGACACCCTGCTCGTTCACAAGGCGACGTTCGACGCGCTGACCGCCGGGAGAGGTGCGGCCCAGTTGGAGTCAGCGTGGGCGACGGACCTGGCCAAGTTCGCCGAGCGGCGAAAGGCCGCACTGCTGTACCCGGAATAACGCCGGCCTACCGAGATTGACGGCCGCCCGGATTCGCCCCACACTTCCGCCCGTCGGTCACCGTCGGCCGACGATTCACCACCGGGAGGCTCCGATGCGACTGGCCGTCTTCATCTGTCTGGCACCGTTATTCACGGCCCCGATGACCACCCGTGCGGACGACGCGAAAAAGGGGGAATCGCTCGACGGCACCTGGGTGCCGTCGGCGGCCGAACTCGGCGGGAAGGCGTTCCCGGAGGAGGTCCGCAAGACCATCACGCTGGTGATCGACGGCGACAAGTATACCGTCACCGCGGGTGCGGCTCCGGACAAAGGGACGGTCAAACTGAACCCGAAGGGCACGCCGAAGGGGATGGACGTGACCGGTATCGACGGCCCGAACAAGGGCAAGACGTTTCAAGCGATCTACGAGTTGGACGGGGACACGCTGAAGGTGTGCTACGACCTGAGCGGGAAAGCGCGGCCGACGGAGTTCAAAACGAAGGAGGCCACGCAGTTGTTCCTCGTGACGTATACACGTGACAAGAAATAGCGAACCGCCCGATCAGCCGCGGCGGGCGTCAGCCCGCCGCTATTTCTTTGTCGTCGCCTTGCCGGTCAGCAGCTTGTCGAACTCGACCCGCACCTCCTTGGTGTCCGCCGCCTTCACGATCGCCGCGTTCGCCTTCGCCAGCAGGTCCTTCTCCAGGTCCGGCTTCACCTTCTTGACGAACTCGTGGGCCGCGTCGCCCAGCACCCTCGCCGCGTCGCCGCCCACCCCCAGGGTGTGTTCGCACACCAGGTCGCGGTAGCTCAGGTCGGCCTGCGTCACCCGCACGCGGAACGCCAAGTCGGGCAGCACCGCCCCGGCCTTCGGCTCCAGCCGGGTGGTCAACTCCACCGCCAGTTTCACGTCCGCGTGGCACCGGCATCGCGTCTCCCCGGCGTACACCCGCTTGCCGCCGGCCCACACCTGCTGTTCGTACTTCAGCCGCACGTCCAGCCCGACCGCGGCGTCGAACGTCGTCTTCCCGTCGGCCGGCTTCACGTTCCCGATCTTGAGCGATAGCGACTTGTCCGGCTCGGACGCCGTCACCGTCACCTTCTGCCAGTGCCCGTCGTTCTTCAAGTCCCGCATCACCTCCGGGCGGAACCGCACCAGCCCCTTCCGCTCCCACTTCAGCCCGATGGCCACCTCCCGCTGCTCGCCCCAGCCGGTCTTGCTCTCCACCAGCGGGTCGGGGAGGTTCTTGAGCAGCAGTCCGCGGAGGGTGTCGGCCAACTGTTTGGCGTCTGTCGTCGGCGTCTGCGCGACCGACGACGCGGCCAGCCCCACCCCGGCAATCAGCCCGGCCCACACGCGATACGGCATGACGAACCCTCGGGAAACCACCTCTCGCATAGTAACGGTCGGCGGGGTGAAAAATGCGCTCGCCCCGCCCGCCATTCTTACAATCTCGGCACCCCTCTACCCGTTCCGGAGTGCCGACCCATGAGTTCCACCCCGCAGCCCCCGCAGGTCCCCCAACCGCAGGGCTACACGTCCGCCCAGTACGAGTTCACCGACGAGAACAACCGCACCATCTCCGGGCTGGCCGTGGCCATGCGTTCGTTCGCTTCGCTCATGTACGTGCTCGGGCTGGTGTTCGCCATCTTCGCCGGCCTGACCGGGGTGGCGGCAGCCCGGTCGAACGGCTGGCACACCTGGGGGTTCCCGGTCATCCTCGGGGCGGTGGCCCTGCTGGCGGTCATGTTCGGGTTCTGGACCGGCAGTGCGGCCGGCTCGTTCCGCAAAATTGTGGAGACGAAGAACCAGGACGTGTGGCACCTGATGAACGCCCTCGGCTCACTCAAGACGATGTACGGCACCATGCGGGCGATGATCATCTTCGCCGTCATCCTGGCGGTGGTCGGGGCGGTGCTGATCGCGTTCGGGTTGTACACCGCCGAGCAGGTGAACATCCCCGGCCCGGCCACCTGAGCCGGTGGGGGGCGTGGCAGCGGCCCCTGATTCCGGCGTGTAACGAACGTTGGACTACACAGCCCAACCTGGTACGATTTCCCCTCGACACAACGGCCCCGTTGCGAGTGCGGATCGTGCCCCCTTTGCGTCTCATCCCGATTGTTTTTGCCGCCTTGCTGTTCGCCCCGGTCGCCCCGGCCCAGACCACCTACACCTGGACCGGCGGCGGGGCGAACGGCAACTGGTCCACCGCCAACAACTGGGGCGGCACCCTCCCCGCCTCCTCGCTCACCAACACCCGCATCAGCCTGGCCGGCACCACCAACACGGCCACCACCCTGGACGCCGGCCCGTGGGGGTCCACGTTCTCCGCCCTCGGGCTGACCATCGCCAGCGGGGCGGGCGGGTTCAGCATTGCCAACGGCGGGGTGACGCTCGAACTCGGGGCGGAAGGCATCCTGGCGTCGAACGGCGGGCTGAACGCGATCAACCCGAACATCCGCCTGGGGGCGGCCCAGAAGTGGCGGAACGCCGGTCCCGAACGGCTGCCGATCAACGGGGCGGTCGACCTGAACGGGTTCGCGCTCACCCTGGGCGATCCGGCCTCCGCCGGGCCGAACGCCTGGTGGATCGACGTGACCGGGCCGATCTCCGGCGGCGGCGGGCTGACCGTCCAGGGGCGGGCCAAGCTGACCGGGGCGAACACGTACACCGGCGGCACGCTGGTGAACACCCAGGGCTGGCTGGTGGTGAACTCGGCCGCCAACCTGGGGGCCGGCCCTGTCGAGATCCGCGGGAGCAGCACCCTCACCCTGGAAGCGGCGGTCGATTCCACCCTGGCCCAGCCGCTGACCATCACCAACACCACGTCGAACGACATCAACGCCGTGCAGGTGAACGCGGCCGGGGCGACCCTGCGGCTGACCGGCGGCCTGATCGGGGCCGGCACGTTCTCCCTCGGCGGGCCGGGTAAGACGGTCTTCTCCGGGGCGAACCCGTTCACCGGCACGTTCTACACCGGCGGCTACGGCAGCACCGACCTGGTGCTCAACGCCGGCGGGGTCGGGTCGATGGCGGCGGCCGGGTACCGGGTGTACTACAACCAGTTCCGCGTGGCCGCCGGGTTCGCCCTCCAGAACAACCCGTACATCCTGGTGGACGACTCCACCGTCACCGTCGAGTCGGCCCAGTCGCTGGCGTACATCGCGGTCGGCCAGTCCACCTCGCCGGTCGCCACCGCCACCACCAAGTTCCTCGCCCCCGGCGTCACCACCTCCCTCCAGAGCGGGGTGACCACCGCTTACGGCACCATCAACGCCAACCTGGCCGGTACCTGGTCGGGCACGTTCTACAAGGCCGGGGTGTTCCTCAACACCCCCGGCACCGACACGACCGTGACGGCCGTGTCCGGGGCGAGTACGTTCGTGGCGAACGTGGTGGTGGAGGGCGGCACGCTCAGCTTTGACAGCATCGCCAACGCCGGCACAGCCAGCGCGCTCGGGGCCGGCGGCGAGTTCCGCATCGGCACCGCCGTGTTCGGGTACCGCAACCCGACCCTGCGGTACACCGGCCCGACCGCCGCCACCGACCGCCCGCTCATGATCGGCGGGTCGGCCTCGTTCCCGTCCACCCTGGAGGTGACGAACGCCGCCACCACCCTCACCTGGAACGGGCTGATGCCGGTGTTCGGGTTCGGCACCACCTTCCGCAAGACCGGGGCGGGCACGCTGGTGCTGGCGAACGCCGGCAACACGTTCGGCGGGACCGGGTTCACCACCACCGTGGTCGACGGACGGCTGGACGTGACCGGGCGGATGATCGCCCCTGTGACGGTACAGACCGGGGCCACCCTGGGTGGCAAGCTGGTCGGCACGAACACGTTCAACCTGGGGAAGGCCACCACCGTTCAGGCCGGCGGCACCCTGCGGGCGGGCACCGGCGGTAGCGCCGACACCCTGGGGGCGAACGACACTGTCACCATGCAGGCCGGCAGCAAGCTGCTCGTCACCGCCGACGGCGGGGCCACCCCGACAGCCAGCCGGCTGGTGGTGAACGCCGGCGGGGTGCTGCGGCTCCAGGCGTCCACCGCCAACAAGATGCAGCTGATCGTCGAGAAGGGGCCGGGAGCCGAGTTCGCCGGCGGCAGCCCGGTGACGGTGGAGATCGCCCGCGTGCTCACCACCATCGGCGACACCAACCTGATCTGGAGCGGCACCGGCAGCAGCCCGTTCGCCTACAACCCGGCCGAGTGGGACATCTCGACGGTCGGGTTCTCGATCGTGCCCGGCTCGGCCAACCTGTTCACCACCGACAGCGGGAACGTACTGCGGCTGTCGTTCACCCCGGTGCCCGAGCCGGCGGGCGTCCTCGCCGTGGCGGCCGCGATCGGGCTGGCCGGGTACGCCCGCCGGCGGACCGGTACAATCCCCTCATGCACCCGATCCTGATCGTTGGGGCGGCGCTGGTCGGCCTGCCCGTGGTGTTGCACCTGTTGCTCAAGCAGGAGCCGAAGCGGCTGGTGTTCCCCGCCCTGCGGTTCCTCAAGCTGAAGCAGAAGACGAGCGAGCGGAAGTTGAAGCTGCGGCACCTGCTGCTGCTCCTGCTCCGCTGCCTGCTCATCGCCCTGTTCGCCGCCGCCCTATTCCAGCCGACCGTGCTCAGCACCGGCGTGCTGGATCTGGCCGGCGAGCAGCCGGTGGCGGCGGTGCTCATCCTCGACACCTCCCCGAGCATGGGGTACAAGGCCGGCCCGGCCACCCGCCTGGACGACGCCCGCCGCCGCGCCCTCGACTTCCTGGACGAACTGCCGAAGGACTCCCGCGTCGCTGTCCTCGACCCGAACGACCCGGCCGGCGGGTGGGAGCCATCGGTGCTCGATGCCCGCCGGCGGATCGAGAGCCTGAAGGAGCCGGCCGGGTTCACCCCGCCGCTCACCACCACCCTGGCGTCAGCGTACCAACTGCTTCGCACCGTCGATCAGGAGACGGGGGAACAAAGCGACCCGCTGCCACGGCTGATCGCCGTGTTCAGCGACCGCACGGCGAACTGCTGGGACGCCAGCCGGGCGGACGAGTTGAAGAAGCTCCGCGACGCCGTGCCGAAGCCCGCCCCGGTCCACGTGTTCTTCGACCTGGGGGCGGACAAGCCGACGAACGTGGCGATCCTGGCGGCGGAGATGCGACCGCAGCGGTTGAGCGGGTCGGCCGACGCGGCGGTGAGCGTGGTGCTGCGGGCGGATGGGGCGGAGGTGCCGAGCGCGGAGGTGGCCGCCCAACTAGACGTCGGCGAGCGGGTGACGAAGGACGTGCGGCTGCCGGCCGGCACCCCCGTCACCGTACCATTCAAGTTCGACAAACTGACGCCGGGGTTCCATACCGTCACGGTGTCCATCCGCGAGGACAACCTGGCGTTCGACAACACCCGCACGCTCACGTTCGAGGTGGCCCCGCGGCGGCGAATCCTGACCGTCAGCGACGACCCGGACACGGCGTTCGCGTGGCAACTGTCGCACAATGAGGGCAAGCAGGAGTTCACCTGCGAGGTGGTCACCCCGGACCGAGTGCCGGCCGACTTCGGCGGGTACGAGGCGGTCACCCTGCTCGGGGTGAAGGCGCCGTCGCCGGAGCTGGCGAAACGGCTTCTCGACTACGTCGAGGCAGGCGGGAAGGTGATGCTCATCCCGGACGGGCCGGACTCGGACGACGCCCGCGGCAAGGCGTGGAACGACGCACTGTCGGGCATTCTGCCTGCGGTGCTCGGCGAGATCCGCACCTGGGAACTGAACAAGGACCCGAAGCGGCCACGTGGGGTGCCGTGGAAGCTGGACGACGACCGCGACCTGGCGCACCCGCTGCTCGCCCCGCTGCGGGAGTTCAAGCGGGCCGGGAACGTGGACATCTTCGACCCGGCCCGGCGGCGGACGGCCGTGAAATACCGCAAGCTGACGCCCGCCCCGGCGAATACGGCGGTGGTGGCGTACTTCGACGACTCGGACACCGCCGCCGACCGCTCGCCGGCGCTGGTCGAGCGGACGTTCGGCAAGGGGCAGGTGCTGCTGCTCGCCACCCGGTTCGACTTCGACGCCAGCCTGGACGGGCCGGGGTTCTGGAACGACTACACCAAGACGGACGGGCACTCGTGGCCGATCGTGCTGCCGTGGCTACTCATGCGGCACCTGTGCGGTAGTCCGGACGACGCGGCGTACAACTTTCCCACCGGTTCGGACGTGCCGGTTTCGCTACCCCGGTTCCCGCCCGGCCAGCCGCGGAAGGTGGTGGTCGAGGGGCCGGGCGTGCTGCCGCGGGACGCCACGATCGAGGTCGGCGAGCGGCAGGCCGAACTCCGCATCACCCCGCCGAAGACGCTCACCGCCGGGGCGTTCCGGGTGCGGGCGGCGGACGAGAAGAACCCGTGGCAGTACCGGTTCAGCCTGAACACGCCGGCCGAAGAAAGCTCGCTCGACAAGGTGCCGGAGGAGGCGATCGCCGAGGTGTTCGGGTCGAACGCCGTCGCCCACGTGGACCGCGAGGTGAAGTTCCGCGACCTGCTCGATACCAAGTTCGACCGGCCGGTCGAACTGTTCCCGATGCTCATGCTACTGGTGCTGCTGTTCTTCGCCCTCGAAGGGCTGGTTGCAAACCGGTTCTACAAGCTGAAGTAACGT
>CANJKY010000066.1 GCA_947474875.1 Gemmataceae bacterium | reverse complement strand
TGAGCGTAGCCAGGGGCGCAAGCCCCTGGACCCGCAGCGGTCGTTTCCGGTAAACTCACTCTCCCACCCTCCCTCCCCTCCCAGCATCCGAGGCCGACGCCGATGCGTTCGCTGCTGCTCTCCCTCGCCCTGCTGTTGCCGGCCGTCGCCGTCGCCCAGGACTTGCCGGTCGACCTGGTCGCCAAGTCGGACGCCCTCAGCCCGGCGGACGAGGCGAAGAAGTTCAAGCTGCCGCCGGGGTTCACTGCGCAACTGGTGGCCGCCGAGCCGGACATCCAGAAGCCGATGCAGATGTGCTTCGACCCCCGGGGCCGGCTGTGGGTGACCACCTCATACCTGTACCCGTTCGCCGCCGAGCCGGGCAAGGGCACCGACAAGCTTTTCGTGCTGTCCGACTTCGACGCCACTGGCAAGGCGAAGAAGGTGGAGGTGTTCGACGACAAGCTGAACATTCCGATCGGGGTGCTGCCGCTGCCGGACGGCAAATCGGTGATCGTGTCCGAGTGCGGCAAGATTCTGAAGCTGACCGACACCGACGGGGACGGCAAGGCGGACAAACGCGAAGACCTGTTCACCGGGTTCGGGTTCCGGGACACGCACGGCATGTACAACTCGTACACGCTGCTGCCGGACGGCTGGGTGTACGCCTGCCACGGGTACCTGAACGACAGCACGGTGAAGGGCAAGGACGGGCACGAGGTGAAGATGAACAGCGGGAACACGTTCCGGTTCAAGCCGGACGGCTCCCGCATCGAGGTGTTCACCCGCGGGCAGGTGAACCCGTTCGGCATGTGCGTGGACCCGTGGCTGAACATCTACACCGCCGACTGCCACAGCCGGCCAATGACGCAGCTCATCCGCGGGGCGCACTACGACAGCTTCGGCAAGCCGCACGACGGCCTGGGGTACGCCCCGCACGTCATCAACCACATGCACGGCAGCACCGGCCTGTGCGGGCTGACGTACTACGCCGCCGACCACTTCCCGAAGGAGTGGACCGGCGTCATGTTCGTCGGCAATTGCGTCACCAGCCGCGTCAACTGCGACCGCATTCAGTGGAAGGGCAGCACCCCGGTCGGCAAGGAGCTGCCCGACTTCCTCGTGAGCGACGACCCGTGGTTTCGCCCGGTGGACCTGAAGATCGGCCCGGACGGGGCGATGTACGTGAGCGACTTTTACAACAAGATCATCGGCCACTACGAGGTGGACCTGAAGCACCCCGGGCGGGACAAGGGCCGCGGCCGCATCTGGCGGATCGTGTATACCGGCACCGACGGCAAGGCCCCGGCACCGACCTGTCCCCGCCAGGACTGGACGAAGGCCGGCAACGAGGAACTGCTGAGTGACTTCGGCCACCCGAACACCACCGTGCGGCTGCTGGCGGCGAACGAGGCGGCCAGCCGGGCCAGCTTCAAGCCGGACGGGGCGAACGTCCTCGCCGACGCCGAGCGGCTGTCGTTCCGCATGGGCCTGTACGCGATGGTGGCGGAGCGAACCGGGGAGATGAACCTGGACGGGTACCAGACGGTCATCGACTTCGCCAAGAAGAATCCACACACCATGCCGCCGGAACACCTGAGCGGGCTGGTGGTGCGAGCACTGGTCAGCCGCAAGGGGTGGGGCGAGAAGGAGCGGGCGATCGCCCTCAACTGCTTCAAGTCGTTCGACAACATCCGCGTCCGGCGGGCGGTGATCGACGGGTTCACCGCCCACCCGCACGCCGACTTCGTCGAGGTGCTGCTCGACCTGGTGCCGACCATCCCGGCCGAGGACACGCACCTGTCGATGGCCGCCCGCGTCGCCCTGCGGAATTGCGTGGTCGCCGCCGGTGGGGTGGACAAGGTGGTGGAGTTGACCACCAAGGGCGACAAAGACGGGCGGACGGCGGCGCTGTTTGACGTGGCCCTGGCGATCCGCGCAAAAGAGTCGGCCAAGTTCCTCGCCACCCACTTCACGGCGAAGCGTGTCTCGCACGAGCAGCGGGTCGCGGCCGCCGAACTCATCGGCCGCTTGCAGCCGGACTTGGCCAGTTTTGTGACGGAGGCGTTTGCCAAACAGGACCGAGAGAAAGGGGCGCTTCAGATTCAGCTGTCGGACCCGCGGGGGTGGCACGGATGCGTGCAGTCCCTGCTGCGGGGGATGCAGGCGGGCGGCGTTATGCGGCTGCCGGGCGTGGTCGCGGAGGCCATTGACGCCGCGGTCGTCCTGGGCCTCTCTCCGACGCAGGGTCCGGACGTCGCCCTGCTCGCGGCCACCAGCTTCAAACTCTCCGCCCCGTTCCGCAAGCCGGGGCCGGATTCCCAGCGGGCCATGTCTGTCCTCCACGCGATCCAGTACCTAGCCGACACCAGCAAGCCGGTGAACGTCCGCGCCGAGTTACTGGACGGTGTCGCGCCGCTGAAGACCCCGCAGGGCGAACGGCTGATGCGGCAACTGTTCGGTGACTCGGAAACCCCGATGGTGTTGCGGCAGCGGTGCATGCAGACCCTCCTCGCCTCGCCGTCGGTGTCGGATTGCACCGCGGCGAAGGACGTCATCAAGACCGCCCCGTACTCGCTCGCCGTCGCCACCGCCGCCGCGCTCGCCGCCGACAAGTTCGGGGCCGACCTGCTGCTGGCGTCGGTGAAGAACGGCGAGGTGCCCGGCCGCCTGCTGCAGGAGAAGGCGGTCGTCGATCGGCTGAAGGCGACGAAGGTGCCCGACCTGGACGCCAAGCTGAAGGAGCTGACGAAGAACCTGCCGCCGGCGGAGAAGCGGCTGGACGACCTGATCAAGGCCCGCGCCGCCGGGTTCCCGAAGGCCAAGACCGACGTGGAACTGGGCAAGGCGGTGTTCACCAAGAACTGCGCCGTCTGCCACCAGTTGAACAACGAGGGGGCGAAGGTCGGCCCGCAGCTCGACGGCGTCGGCATCCGCGGGCTGGAGCGGCTGCTGGAGGACACGCTCGACCCGAACCGGAACGTGGACCAGGCGTTCCGCGCCACCAAACTCGACCTGAAGGACGGGCGGAACCTGACCGGGCTGCTGCTCCGCGAGGAGGGGGAGGTGTACGTGCTGGCCGACGCCCAGGGGAAGGAGCAACGGATCCCGAAGGCGGACGTGGACCAGAAGGCGACGGCGAACACCAGCGCCATGCCGGCCAACCTGGACACGGTGATGACGGAGGCCGAGTACTACCACCTGCTGCGGTTCCTGCTGGAGCAGAAGGTGAAGAAGTGATGGTTCTTCGCGGCGAGTGAAACGAGCCGGGTGGTCCGGCTCGTTTCACTCGCCGCGAACATCTCCCGGTCCCCGCCATGCGCCTCCGCGCCGTCATCTTCGCTTTACTCCTCGCCCTGCCCGCCACCGCCGCGGACCCGGCGGCGGTGGAGCACTTCGAGAAGGCCGTCCGCCCGCTGCTCGTCCAGCACTGCCAGAAGTGCCACGGGGAGAAGGCGAAGGGTGGATTGAAGCTCGACTCGCGGGCCGGCGTGCTGAAGGGCGGCGACACCGGCCCGGCGGTGGTGCCCGGCGACGCGGCCAAGAGCCTGCTGGTGCGGGCGGTGAGATCCGACGGCGAGTTGAAGATGCCGCCGGCCGGCAAGCTGAAGCCGGCCGAGATCGATGCGATCGCGAAGTGGGTGGCGGACGGCGCGGTGTGGCCGGCCGCTGACACGGTCGTGTCGGCGGCGAAGCCGGTCGGCCCGCTGTTCACCGACGAGCAGCGGAAGTTCTGGGCGTTCCAACCCGTTAAACGGCCCGCCGTCCCGGTTAGCCGCGACCCGAAGGGGAGCGCGGGGCTGAACCCGATCGATGCCTTCATCCTCGCCCGGCTGGAATCGGCCAGCCTGTCGCTCTCCCCGCCGGCCGACAAGCGGTCCCTCCTCCGCCGGGTGACGTTCGACCTGACCGGCCTGCCGCCGACGCCGGACGAACTGGCCGCGTTCGAGAAGGACACGTCGCCCGAGGCGTTCGAGAAAGTTGTCGACCGGCTGCTTGCGTCGCCGCACTACGGCGAGCGGTGGGGGCGGCACTGGCTGGACGTGGCCCGGTACGCCGACAGCAACGGGATGGACGAGAACACCGCGTTCGGCCACGCCTGGAAGTACAGGGATTACATCGTCCGCAGTTTTAACGCGGACAAGCCGTATGACGTGTTCCTCCGCGAACAGATCGCCGGTGACCTGCTGCCGCCGACGGCGAACGAGGCCGAGCGGCGAGACCGGCTGGCGGCGCTCGGGTTCCTGGCGATCGGGCCGAAGCTGCTGGCCGAACCGGACAAGCAGAAGATGCTGCTGGACATCGCCGACGAGCAACTGGACACGCTCGGCAAGAGCGTCATGGGGCTGACCCTCGGGTGCGCCCGGTGCCACGACCACAAGTTCGACCCGCTCCCGACGCGGGACTACTACAGCCTGCTGGCGGTGTTCACCGGTACCCGCACCATGCAGAACCTGAACACGGTGGCGAAGGCGTTCGAGCGGACGCCGACCGGCCCAGAGAAGCCGGAGGTGATCGAGGCGCGGAAACAGTTGGATAAGCTGCGGGCGGACGTGCGGCGGCTGGAAAAGCAGTTCACCCAGGTCGGCATGAAGGATCTGGTGCGGCGGCGGGAGATCCACGAGCAGGCGGACGCGAAGCGGGACGACATCAAGCGGCTCGAAGCCTCCCTCCCGCCGGACGACCTGTTCCTCAGTGTGGAGGAAGGCACGGCCGCCTATGGTACGCAGCCGCGGAACCTGCACGTGCAGGTACGGGGCAACTACACCACGCCCGGCGAGGAAGCGCCGGCCGTGTTCCCCCGCATCCTGGCCGGCGAGCGGCAGCCGCCGTTCGTGCCGACCAGGTCGAGCCCGGCCGACAAGCCGGAGGCGAACAAGACGCGGTTCGGATCGGTGCGGGAACACAGCGGCCGATTGGAACTGGCGAACTGGCTGACCGACCCGAAGCACCCGCTCACGGCCCGGGTGATCGTCAACCGCGTGTGGCAGCACCACTTCGGCGAAGGACTGGTCCGCACCCCGGATAACTTCGGCCGGTTGGGTGAGCGGCCGACCCACCCGGAGTTGCTCGACTGGCTGGCGGCGGAATTTGTGGAGCCGAGCAAGCCGACGGGTAGCTACCCGTCGGCTTTGGGAGCCAAGTCCTGGTCCCTCAAGCGCCTCCACAAGTTGATCCTCCTCTCGCAAGCGTATCAACAGGCCGCCGGCAACCCGCCCGCGGCCGACCCGGAGAACAGGCTCCTCTCCGTCTTCCCCCGCCGGCGGCTGGACGCCGAGTCGCTCCGCGATGCGATGCTGGCGGTGGCAGGCACGCTCGACCGCACCGTCGGCGGCACGCTGTACACCGGTCCGAACCTGGACTACGTCCGCGACGTGAGCTACGACACCACCCGCCGCACCGTGTACCTACCGGTCGTCCGCGGCAAGCTGTTCGACTACTTCACCGTGTTCGACTTCCCCGACCCGGGCGTGACCGTCGGCAAGCGGGCGGTCACCACCGTCGCCCCGCAGGCGCTGTACCTGCTGAACAACCCGTTTGTGCGGACGCAGGCGGAGGCACTGGCCGAGCGGGTGCTTAACAGTGCGAACGACGACACCGGACGAGCGGTATGGCTGTGCCGCCAGGTGCTGCTCCGAGAGCCGACGACCGAGGAAGCGGCACGACTGACGGCGTTCGTAACGAAGCACGCCGAGTTGAACGCAGCGGAGAAAGACGCGGGCAGGCGGCAGCGGGCGTCGTGGGCCGCGGCGTGCCAGGCGGTGTTCGCCGGCAGCGAGTTCGCGTGGGTGGAATAAACTGACCGCACCACTATCGGAGCCATCCCATGTCCCGTTTCGCCGCCCTTGCGGTCCTCGTGTTCGCCCCGCTAGCCGTCGCAGCTGACTCGCCGCCGCAGGCGGTGAAACTGTTCGACGGTGAATCGACGTTCGGCTGGACCGCCAAGGGCGACGTGGCGGTGAAGGACGGCAAACTGCACGTCGGCAAGGACGCCACGGCAACCACCGCCTACCCGCTACCGGCCGGCACTCTGGTGGTGACGGACGCGGCCGGGAACGCGAGCAAACCGGACGTGCCCCCCGGCACACCGTTCACCCTGCCGGCCGGCGAGTACACGGGCGTCACCTTCACCCCGGCCGGATTGAAGCCGCTGTTCAACGGCAAAGTCCTGAGCGGGTGGAAGGTGTTCCAGGACGAGAAGCGGAACAAGTCGAAGTTCGAGGTGACCAAGGACGGCGAGATCCACCTGACGAACGGCCCCGGCGACCTCCAGACGGAGGGTCGGTACGCCGACTTCGTGCTCCAACTGGAGTTCAAGACGAACGGCGATGGGCTGAACAGCGGGGTGTTCTTCCGCTGCATCCCGGACCAGTACCAGAACGGGTACGAGTGCCAGATCAACAACGCCGCGAAGAACGGGGACAAGAACACCCCGGCGGACGGCGGCACCGGGGCCATCTACCGCCGGCAGGCAGCCCGCAAGATCGTGGCGAACGACCGGGAGTGGACGCACCTGACTCTGATCGCCCGCGGGCCGACGTTCGCCACCTGGGTGAACGGGTACCCGGTGTGCGTGTGGACGGACGAGCGGGCGAAGGACGAGAACCCCCGCAAGGGGCTGCGGCTGGCCGCCGGCCACCTGTCGATTCAGGGGCACGACCCGACCACCGACCTGTTGTTCCGCAACATCCGACTGGCCGAGTTCGGGAAGTGACGGCGGCCGGTCAGCGGCGGGTGAGGTCGTCCAACTCGGCGTCCGACAGCGGGGTGAGCAGGCTGCACCCGTGGAACCAGTGGCCGTACGCGTCCTTGATCACCCGCACCACCTCCACCCACCGCTCGGTGGTGCGGCCGTCGGTCCGCTCGAGCGGCACGAGCATCTGGGTGCCTTTCTCGAACCGCCGGCCCATGAGCAGCCCGACCCCGGTGGTGGACACGTCGCTCACCACCGCCGACCACTCGTCGTTCTCGTCCGGCTTGCGGCTCATGGACCCGTTCAAAATGACGCACACGGTGCCGTGCGACCGGCGGAGGCGGGCGGACGCCCGCCGCTCCACCCGATCGCTCCCCCGCACCTTCAGCGCCTCCGACTTCCGCCCGCCGGCGAACAGCCCCTCCCCGGCCACCAGCCGGCAGAACTTGAGGCAGCTGTTCGGCCGCTTGAGCGGGTCGGCGTTCAGCCCGCGGCGGACGGCCGCGTCCACGTGCTCGCTCACCGTGGGAACCAAGTCCCGCACCGACGGCGGCTCGTCGCTCAACTTCTTGGCGAGCGATAGCAGAGACTGCACCGAGTCGAACGGGACGGTGCCGGTGAGGGCGGTGTACAGGGTGGCGGCCAGGGCGTAGATGTCGCTCGCCGGGGTGGCGTGTTTGGCGTTCTCGTACTGCTCCGGGGCCATGAAGTGCGGGGTGCCCAGCCCGGTGGCCGCCTGGGTCATGTGGTGGGCGCTGGTCAGATCCTTGGCCAGTCCGAAGTCGGTCAGTTTCACCTGCCCGTCCTTACGGATCAGGATGTTGTCCGGCTTCACGTCCCGGTGGATGATCTTCCGCCGGTGCGCGTACCCTAACCCCTGGGCCACCTGCAGGATGATCCGCACCGCGTCCGCCTCGGGCAGCCGGCCGGTGCGGTCGATCAGGTCGCCCAGCGTCTCCCCGTCCACGTATTCCATCACCAGGTAGCCCTGCCCGCCGTCCATGCCGAAGTCCAGCGCGCGGACGATGTTCGGGTGGTCCAGCTTGCTGGCCGCCTGGAACTCCTGGGCGAACCGGTACTGCCGCCGGGAGTCGCTCAGCAGGTTGGCGTCCAGCAGTTTCACCGCCACCGGCTGGCCGGTCAGCCGGTTGAGCGACTTGTACACCGTCCCGGCCCCGCCCCGGCCGAGCGGCTTCTCCAGGTGGTACGGGCCGACGGCAGACGGCATGCGGGCGGGTCGATTTCTGGCCTGGGGCATGGCTCCTCCGATTCCAGTTCGGTGCGTCCGATTGAGAACTCGACTTCCCACCGGGAACTCAGATTCCCAGCAACGAAAATTAGAACATGTCTGGAACTTGTCAAAAATTCGGGCGCCGCTTTCATGAACCGGCCGCCGGTTAACGGCCGGTCATACAACGAACACCTGCCCCTTCGAGACGGAAATGAACGACCTGACGGCCTGGGCGGTGTTAGCGGCGGCCGCGTTCGTCGCCGGGGTGATGAACTCGGTTGCCGGCGGCGGCACCCTGCTCACCTTCCCGGCACTTATGGCGGTCCTCACCCCGATCTACGGGGAGAAGATGGCCGGGGCGGTGGCCAACGCCACCAGCACCGTCGCCCTGCTGCCCGGCTCGCTCGCCGGCACCTGGGGGTACCGCAAGGAGTTCGCCGCCGCCCGCGCGTTCGCCATGCGGCTGCTGCCGCCCAGCCTGGCCGGCGGGCTGGTCGGCTCGCTCCTACTGGTGCAGTTCCCCCAGCAGTTCACCCCGCTGGTGCCGTGGCTCATCCTCACCGCCGCCGTGCTGTTCTTGCTCCAGCAGCCGCTCGGCCGATTCCTGGCCCGTCGGCGGGAACGGGCGACCGGTGGGGCGGCCGGCGCCCCGCCCGGCTCGGTGCTCAGCCTGGAGCCGCTCCGCCGCGTCCGCCGGCGGCAGGTGGCGGTGCTGGTCGGGTTCCAGTTCCTGGTGGCGGTGTACGGCGGGTACTTCGGGGCGGGCATCGGCATCCTGATGCTCACCGCCCTCGGGCTGATGGGACTGCAGAACATCCACCAGGCGAACGCGGTGAAGACGCTGCTGGCGAGTGTCATCAACGGGGTGTCGGTGGTGGTGTTCGTGTCCGGCCGGCTGGTGGACTGGCCGTTCGCCGGCGGGATGGCGGTGGCCGCCATCCTGGGCGGGTACGCCGGCGCGCGGGTGGCCCGCCGCCTGCCGGCGGTGTACGCCCGCTGGGCGGTCATCCTCATCGGGTTCGGCCTGGCCGGGTACTATGCGTGGAAGCAACTGTTCGCCGGTGGGCCGTCGTAGGGTGGGCCTGGGGCCCACCGCGTCTTGAAATGGGGGGCCCCAGGCCCACCCTACCAGTATGTCCCTCTCCCGCTGCCGCGTCGTACTGGTCCGCCCGCACTATGCCGGCAACCTGGGGTCCGTCGCCCGGGTGATGTCCAACTTCGGCCTGTCTGACCTGGTGCTGGTCACCCCGGTCGCCAACCGCGAGAGCATGGACGCGGTGATGATGGCCACCCACGGCCTGCCGGTACTCACCGCCGCCCGCACCGTCGGATCGCTGGCCGAGGCCGTCGCCGACTGCGGGTTCGTACTCAGCACGTCCGGCGAGGTCGGCGGGCTGGCCCGCAAGGGGTTCTGGGGCACGCCGGAGGAGAAGCTGCCGCAACTGCTCGCCACCCTGCCCGCCGCCCCCGCGGCGGTGGTGTTCGGCCCGGAGCCGCACGGCCTGACGGTGGACGAGATCACCGCCGGGCACGGCATGATGTTCATCCCGTCCGCCGCCGGGCACGAGTCGCTCAACCTGGCCCAGGCGGTCGCGGTGGTGCTGTACGAGCTGCACAAGCAGTGGTTGAAGCGGGAGCGAAAGGAGCCGCCGCCCGAGCCGCCGGCGTCGTTCGACGCCCAGGAGCGGATGTTCGCCCACCTGCGAGAGGCCCTCACCGCCCAGCGGTTCCTGTGGGACTTCCGGGCGGACGGCATCTTCCACGTCCTCCGCACGGTCATCACCCGTGGCCAGCCGACGGTGAAGGAGCTGAAGATCTTCCACGGGCTGGCCCAGCAGCTCGCGTTCATCGCCAAGCTGTACGGGGTGCCGCACCCGACCGACGTGCCGAAGACCAACCTGGGCGATGTCACCGAATGAAGGGGGCGTGAT
>CANJKY010000065.1 GCA_947474875.1 Gemmataceae bacterium | reverse complement strand
CGAACTCGTAACGCGCCGGCGGGCGCACCACCGGAGTGCGCCCACTTCCCCCATCCAGAGGTTCTCCCATGCATGACATGCGAACCCTATCGGTGCTTTTTGTGCTGGTGCTAACGTGTACCTACTCGACCGCCCAACCACCACCGCTGCGGACGGATGTGCGAAAGATCCGCGAGCCGGTGTCGAGCCGATCTTTCGAGGGGGTGGTGGAGAAGATCGACGCCGACGAAATCACCCTGGTCGAGAAGCGGGACCGCGGAGGGACGATGACCCACCGATTCGTGCCCATCGACCTGTTGCGTAACGGGAAATGCATTACCGATTACTTCGACGGCGCCAACTCTTACCTGTGGGCGGATGTGAAGGCCGGTGATACGGTGCGGTTGGAAACGCTGAGGGACGAAGGAGACGGAAAGACGTACTGCCTCCAGATCAGCATCCGCCGTCGGCCGGGGGGGAAATTGCCGGCCAGCCAGAACCCGGAGAAGGATCGCTGGTACGACACCCACCGCGTGATGAACGAGATCGAAAACGGGAACGACGTGAGCGACGAGGAGTTGCTGAAGGTGTGTCCGCCGCAGATAGACCCTGTCACCAAGAAGCAGTTGACCCCAGGCGGACTATACACAGGGCCATACCGCGAGAAATTGGACGCCAACCGCAAGCGGATCGCGGAGGAGAAGGAGAAAGCGCTGAAGGCCAAGCCCACCGACGGCAAGTCCGACCCGAAGAAGGACGACAAGAAGTAGCCGCCGCCCGAACCCCTCCCGCGGGCCGAACGGCTGTCCGTTCGGCCCGCGGCGTGTCGTCGGGAGGAGCCCGCCTCCCCTGACGGGGACGGAGGTCGGCACGCGGCGTGCTGTCTGCACACTCACGGTTCGCCCCCCGACCCGTGAGTGACCATGTTCGCTTCACAGTTTCAATCCCGCAACGCGTCGTTCGAGCGGTTTCCGCCGCGGGTGGAGCCGTACCAGGTGGTGGTGATGATCGACGACCGCGGGCGGATGCTCGCCGTCAGCATCGGCACCGGCGTCGACCTGCGCACCCCGGTGCAGCCGCCTGCCGACACGGGCCGGAACGAGCGGACGGCGTAATCCGCCATAAAGACCTCACCCCCGGCCCCCTCTCCGAGCCTGAGAGGGGGTGTTCAAACGGGGCGACCTTCGGGTGAGGCTTTCGGCTTCCGAACAGCCGGTGCAACCCCAGACCACCATCCTCCTTTGAACACCCCCTCTCCCCGTGGGAGAGGGGGGCCGGGGGGTGAGGTCCGACCGGCGAACCCCGTCTCACCGATCCTTCTCCACCCCAGCCGCAATCTTCACCCTCGGCAGGAACCGCCGCCGCCGCCGGCGCCGGTGCTAATTCCGCACTACAGTTCCGCACCGGGGACCCGTCCCCCGGCGACCCCCGGAACTTGCGTGATGATCGGCCGCACCATCCTCGGGCGCTACGAGATCCAGCGGCTGCTCGGCGAGGGCGGCATGGGCCGGGTGTACCTGGCCAAGCAGACCGACCTCGGCCGGCAGGTGGTGGTGAAGGTGATGCACGAGCACATCGCCGCGGACGAGAAGTTCCGCGAGCGGTTCGTCCGCGAAACCAAGCTGATGGCCCGGTTCCACCACCCGTACGCCGTCACCCTGTACGACGCCAGCCTGAACGCCGCCGGCGAGTCGTGCATCGTCATGGAGTACGTGAAGGGCGGCAACCTGGAGGGGCTGCTGGAGAAGGTGAAGCGGATGACCCCGCCGCGGGTGGTCCGCATCCTGACGCAGTTGTGCGAGGTGCTGCAGGCCGCCCACGAAGAGGGCATCATCCACCGGGATCTGAAGCCGGCCAACCTGATGGTCATCGACCCGGACACGCCGAAAGAGCGGATCAAGGTGATGGACTTCGGGCTGGCCAAGCTGATCGACGACAGCGAGGCCAAGCGGGTGACCGACACCAGCGTCGACTTCGCCGTCGGCACCCCAGCGTACATCTGCCCGGAGCAGGTCCGCGGGGAGGCCATGGACCACCGCGGCGACCTGTACAGCGTCGGGGTGATGGCGTTCGAGCTGCTCACCGGGCGGGTGCCGTTCAAGGGCAACTCGGGCATGGACGTGCTGCTCGCCCACGCCACCGAAGACCCGCCGCGGTTCAGCACCCTGGGCATGACCGGGTGGGTGCCGGCGGGCATCGAGGCGGTCGTCCGCAAGTGCCTGGCCAAGGCGCCGGACGACCGCCAGCAGTCCGCCCGCCAACTGGCCGACGAGTTGGAACACGCCCTGCGGAAGGCGCAGGTGGAGACCGACTCCGGGCACCAGATGAAGGCCCTGCCGGCCACCCCGGCCCCCGCCTCCCCGTCCGACGAGGTGCTGCCGCTCACCGCCGTCACCTCCGCCAAGGCGACCGGTCGCAGCGGGCCGGGCGGGCTGGAGCCGGTCGTCCTGTCGCAGGTGGTGGCCGCCCCGGCCGCCGACACCGCCACCCCGCCGCCGCAGCCGCCGAGCAGCGAGGAGGTGGTCGCCCTGCCGTTCAAGATGGAGGCGTGGATGCCCGAGTCCATCGCGCTCATGAAGCTGCGGGGGTACGTGCAGGACTGCGGCGGGATGGTGCTGGAGAGCGTGCCCGGGCGGGTGCTGATGAAGGTGGGCAAGGAGCAGTGGTTCGCCCGCCGGGCGAACGCCCCGGTGGAGGTGGAGTTGCGGCTACAGAAGCCGGACCCGAACCGGCCGAACCACCTGTACATTCACGTGCTGTTCCGCCCGTCGCACCAGTCGCTGCTGAGCGACCTGGGCTGGCGGGAGCGGTGCAGCACCATGTTCATCCAGCTTCGGGCATACCTGATGGGCGGGTTCAGCGGCTAATCGAGCGACACCACCTCCCCGCCGGCGCGGGTGGCCAGCGCGGGCAGGATCGAGTCGGCCGAGTACGCCAGGAACCGCACCGACCCGTCGGCGAACGCGAAGTTCCCCCCGCCGGGGTGCAGCGACCAGAAGTGGAACAGGTCGCACTCATTCGACAGCCGGCCGGCGGTGAACTTGTACGGTCCCTTCGGGCAGGACGTGTAGTCGGACGAGAAGTTCCGCTCTCGGACCCCGAGGACCATTTCGGCGGTGCCGTCCTTGTACAGCCCCCAGCCGCGATACCACCAGCCGAGGCGGAAGTCGGCCGACGGCGGCCGCTCGCCGATCAGCAGGGTGTGGCTCAACCCGTCCCGCACATCGGCGTGCGTTAACCGCGAGCCAGCGAACAGTACGCCGTTCTTCTGGACGTAGTTCGTGCCGGAAACACCAAGGTACGAGGTGAACGCCACGCGGCCGGTGGGGAACTCGTGCGGGGTGCGGGCGTGGTAGTCGGCCGGGCAAATGAACGCCAGCACCACCGTTTCGAGCAGATCGGCGTGCGGCTTGTGGCCGTAGAACACCAGCGGTTTCGGGTCGGTGCGGAACGCCTCTTCCACCTTCCGCCAGATGGCGTCCTGTTCCAGGTACGGGAGCAGCCGCGCCGGCCACCCGAGGTACGGCCGGTCGCCCGACACATCCTCGGGAATGAACCCGGGCGGCAAGCGTTTCTGCGAGATGTGATACTGATCGATGGCTAGTGCGAGTTGGCGGAGCTGGTTGGCGCACTGGGCGCGGGCGGCCGTCGCCCGCACCCGCTGCACGCCCGCCAACGTGAGCGCGGCGAGCACTGCCAGAATGGCGATCACCACCAGCAGTTCGAGCAGGGATATAGCACTTCTTGCTATATATGCTTCTATTCTTTGAGTGAGCATGAGCAGTCGAACCACACTTCCTCGAAGGGATTGTTCCTCTTATCTGTCAAGTTGACCGCCTGTACGAAGTCGCCGGCATTGGCTGTTATGCGACAAGCCTTAAATTCGCCGTGGTCGTACTTTTGGCACCAGACCATGGCGAATACAGTCGGGTTCGACGAGAGTACTGTCGCTTTAGCCGAACACTCCCAATTCGCCGCCGGTTGGAATTCGTCATTGTATTGGATGCAGGCTTCCCGGCGCCCGTACCCCACCCCAGCTTGCGTGATACTGCTCACCTCGACTTCGCCGTTTCCGTTCTTGTTACCGTACATCCGAAAGTCGATCCCGTCCCAGGAGTCCGTCACCCAAGTGCCCATCATCGTCCACCGGATGCAGTCGCAACTCACACACAGCGGCGGTTGCGGCGCCGGGGTAGCGTTAGCCGTCTCGCACGGCCAGTACGAGACCGTCAGCACGAGGGCGACACAGGCGACGGCGACGAGGGCGAAGTGGCGGGCCATGACAGTTCTCCGTTGTTGAGGGGAAGGAACCAGAGGCTATTGGGCTTTCCGGCTGCGACGCCGGAACAGGACGACTCCAACCGACGCCCCAGCGACAACCGCCCCGGCACCGGCGATCCAGTACCAGGTGCGGTTGACCGGGGCAGTTGACGAGACGTGTTTGCTGTACGGGTCCGCGTCGTCGTTCCGCACCATCTTGCCGCCCGCCTTCACCTCGTACGTCTCGCGGGGCGGAATGGTATCCTGAGGCTCTCCCTGTTCGGGGTACTTGATCTTGGCGGCCACCATGCCCTCATCCGGGGTGAGGGTGAATAGGTCGTCGGTCAGCGGCGCGTTGAACACCACCTGCTCGACCGTGCAGCGGTAGCGGAGCAGGCCACCGTCATAGGTGTTGGTGAACTGCCAACTCTCGGGCACCCGCCGGCCGTCCTTCTTCGCGTACTTGATGGTCGTCTCGTACATCGGCGACCCGTCGCGGCGGGTCTTCACCCGCGCCAGGACGGTCGCGTCCGCGTCGGTCGTTACCAGCAGTTCGGTGCGGTCGCGATACACAGACTGCACCGTCTCGAACCACCGTCCGCCCGCCTCGTTCGTCCGCCGGCGGGACGGGAACATCACGTCGGCGAACTGGGTCGAGTCGTAGGTGTGAAACTGGCCGGGGTACAGCTTGGAGTCCGGTTCCAGCGGCACCACCCCGCACACGAAGAATGCCGGCAGCAGGTAGTTGTCGAACTCCTTCCGGGCCAGGTGGCCTGTGACCTCCATGTAGTCGGAGGCCCGCCCGGTGTGCAGTCCTACGCCTGTCCCGCCGCCCGGCGGCCGGGCCATGCTGAAGTATGTCTTGCCGTCGTATGCGGTGCTCCCATCGTACGGTTCGTTCTTCTTGGTGCGGCCGCTGTACTCTTCCCCTCTTTGGCTCTTTCGGAACCGGCCCTTCTCGAAGTCGAGGATCAGGGTGACATGCTGACGGTAGGTCACGTCGTGCTCGCGGATGACCTGCTTGGTCATCTTGTCCGTCTCCTTGGCCTGGAAGCACTCGACGTCCAACTCGAACCGGGCGTTCTGGATGCCCGCCCGCTTGTCGGCCCACGCCTTCACCACCTGCTCGGGCGTTTGCCCGACAACTGGTGCCGGGACGCTCAACAGCGACACGACTGCGACGATTGCGAACAAGCGGAGTTTCACCGTTACACCCTCCTCAGCGGTCACACAGGTTCCCGTCCACGCCGATGCCGGTCCACACCACCTGCCGCTGCTCATCCTGCCGGCTGTACACCCGCACCGTCGTGCGGAACGGGCCGGGCGGCCGGGCCGTGTCCGGTGTGACGGTCAGTTGAAATCGGTTCCCGTCGAGCCGGGCGATGGTCGCGGACACGCACGGATCGTCGCTTTCTGCGATCAAGTCCTCGCACGGGACGTGGGCGGTCACGATCGCCTTCCGAGGGTGCGGCGGTTGTCCGGCGACGTTCGAGTCGCCGAACTGGATGCCCCGTAGGTTGATCGTCGCCCGGCTCTTCACCACGCCACGGATGTCGAACGCGCCCACTCGCTCGCCGGTGCCCAGAACCGGGCGGATCAGGGCGCGGAACGCCCGCCTCGGTACGTCGGTCTGGTCGGGCGATCTGAGCGTGAGATCCAGCACCACCTGGAACTCGGCTGACCCGCCGGCCGGGACGGTGAGCCGCTTCGGCACGATCCCCTTGCAGTCGCACGCCGCATCGAAGTCGATGACGTGGATGTCGTGGTCCGTCCGGTTGTGGAGCGGGATCGTCAGCCGGACGTCCTTCGCCTCCCACACCTCGCCAACATCGAGCCGATCGTCCGGAACGAACAGAGGGGCTTCGAATTCGACCACGGGCGAAGGCTGGCGAACGGAAGACCCACCTGCGCGACGGGCGCTTATGGCGCTGGAGGTGACCACCCCAGCGGCGACAGCCACCAGGACCGCCACGACGAATTTCGCTACCCATCGCCACATGATCTGGCTCCGGAGCGCCGTCGAAAGAGCGAATAGCGGCAGCGATGCCCACTCGCGGCAACCGCTGACATCTGCGATGCACATCCTGTGAACACGGACCTGTGAGCCTGAATCCCGTGGCGATCCGAACGTGAACCGGGAACTGTTATCGGGTGTTCGCCACATCAACCGCGGTGATACTAATCAGCCACCGCCAACGGGTCAAGCACAAAATGTCAAACGCGTGGTTTTTTTTTTGCTCGATGCAAATGCCGAACCGTCCCAGGGTTTCGGGGCGATGCCCGATTTGCCCAGGAGATTTCACATCCCCCGTGCCGCCGAGTCTACCAGTGCCCATGCCTGTTCCAGTGCCCGAGACCGCCACGCCGCCGACGCCGGCACGAACACCTCCGCCAACCGCCGCTTCGCCCGCTCCGTCGCGTCCGACCCCGCCGCCCCCCAGTGGTGCGCCTGGTTCTCCCGCTTCACCGCCGTCAGCACCGTGATCGGCCCGTAGGTGCCGAACTCGGCGCACGCGAACAGGTACTCGCGGCCGGCTGACTGTTGTGCGCGGGCGTCGCACCACGGGCCGAACCCGCCCCGGGCGTCGTAGGCCACCCCGTCCGCGTGACACACCTCGAACGAGTCGCTCCCGAACCGGTCGGTCAGCCACTGTCTCTGTTGTTCTGTCGGTTGAATGTCCAGCAACAACTTGAACGACCCCCACGGCCCCAGCCCGGTGTGGAAGTCGAGGTGACAAACCACCCCCGATTCGCCGAACCAGTGGGGAAGCTGTTCGCCGCAAATTCGGACCGACTCGGCCGGCCCGTGCCCGCCGAAAAAGATGCCGCGGGGGTGGTCGTACTGTCCGCCGGCGATGGCCTGTTTGAGCGTGGGAAGCCCGTATTTCAGCACTTTCCACACGGCGTGCAGCGGGAAAGGGTCGATCCGCCGCGGAGGGCAGGGGGGGTTGAGCAGCGGGTCGAGGTCGGCGTACCGGGGCGGGCTGCCGGTGTACCGCTGGTCAGGCAGGAGGAAATTCCGGTTCAGATCGACGTTATCCTCGTTGAACCGGCGGCGGTGGGCGAACCCGAACGGGTTGACGGCGTGGACGAGGACCACCCGCACCGGCGGCGAATTTCCCCACTGATTCAAGGCGAAAAGCTGCACCGCCGACCCGAACGGGCCTTCGACCCCGTGGACGCCGCTGCTCAGGATGAGGGTGGCCGGGGCCGGCCGCGGAGAGGTGAACACGTCGAGGGTCAGCTCACCACCCCCCGGTCCGCGGGCGGTGATGGGGTGAACTGCGGTCATCCAACCGAACCGCCCGGCGGCGTCACGCAGACGCTGCCGGGCGGTGAGGTAGTCGGCGGGGTAGAAGTCGGTCGGGGGCATCCGTGATCCGGGTGGGTGTGGCCTACCGCCAGTACCCGAACCCGAAGCCCGGGCGGCCGCCGAAGCGGTAGAACCCGGTGTTCCAGAACGGGTTGTAGCCGGTGCTGTTATACAGCCCCGCGCCGGTGTAGGCGTTGTACGCCGAGTTCTTGTAGTAGTATCCGCCGAACGCGTTGTTCCACTGCACGTTACGTGCGCCGTACCCGGTCCACGGGTTGTACGCGGAGCTGTAGAATCCGAGGCCGCCGGTGTACGGGTTGTAGGCGGCCGCGGAGCCGGTGGTGTAGCCGGTGTACGGGTTGGTGAAGGTGTAGTTGTACAGCGGGTACTGGGCGGAAGCGGTGCCGACGAAAGCGGTTACGGCGAGTGTCGCGGCCAGGAGTCGGAGCGTCATGGGGCACCTTCGGGTTGGTGGGCGAAAGGTCTATCCGGAATACCGATCGGACGCGGCCGGCTTTCCGGATTCCTTTATGCAAATGACGGCCCAACGCGAAGAATGTTGGCGGTTTGGTCGCCGACTTGATTACGCTTGGGGTGGTCAACCGGGCCGCCGGCGTTAATAATTCCTGGATGGTTCGGTCAATGGTCCGTCCGCTCGCCGCCGAGGGGGATCCGAGTTCGTCGGTTAATTCGGCCTGATTTCCAGGCCGATAACCCACACCACCCCGCCGAGGGGCGCTGCAACGGGACGCGTTGGCGTACTTGCCAGGCTCGGCGGGGTGGGATACCAGCAACGGCGCCCGTTCATCAGTCAGGAGACTCTGAACGTGACCGCAGTTGCCAAGAAACCAGCCACTTTCACCGACTACCACGTCGCCGACCTGAAGCTCGCCGACTGGGGTCGCCGCGAGATCGCCATCGCCGAGACGGAGATGCCCGGGCTGATGGCCATCCGGGAGGAGTACGCGGCCCGGCAGCCGCTCAAGGGCGCCCGCATCACCGGCTCCCTGCACATGACCATCCAGACGGCCGTCCTGATCGAGACGCTGAAGGCGCTCGGGGCGGAGGTGCGGTGGGCGTCGTGCAACATCTTCAGCACCCAGGACCACGCCGCCGCCGCCATCGCCGCCGCCGGCATCCCGGTGTTCGCCTACAAGGGCGAGACTTTGGCCGAGTACTGGGAGTACACGCACAAAATTTTCGAGTGGGCCGACGGCGGGTTCACCAACATGATCCTGGACGACGGCGGGGACGCCACCCTTCTGCTGCACCTGGGGGCGCGGGCGGAGAAGGACATCCACGTCCTCGATAAACCGGGTAGCGAGGAAGAACGTATCCTGTTCGCCGCCATCAAGAAGCGGGTGGCCGCCCAGCCGGGCTGGTACTCCGAACGCCTCGCCGCCGTGAAGGGCGTGACCGAGGAGACCACCACCGGCGTCCATCGCCTGTACCAGATGCACAAGCGGGGCGAACTGAAGTTCCCCGCCATCAACGTGAACGACAGCGTCACCAAGAGCAAGTTCGACAACCTGTACGGCTGCCGCGAGTCGCTGGTGGACGGCATCAAGCGGGCCACCGACGTGATGATCGCCGGTAAAATCGCCGTGGTGTGCGGGTACGGGGACGTGGGCAAGGGGTCGGCCCAGGCGCTGCGGGCGCTGTCCGCCCAGGTGTGGGTGACGGAGATCGACCCCATCTGCGCGCTGCAGGCGGCGATGGAAGGCTACCGCGTGGTGACGATGGAGTACGCCGCCGACAAGGCGGACATCTTCGTGACCACCACCGGCAACTTCAAGGTGATCCGGCACGACCACATGAAGGCGATGAAGAACAACGCCATCGTGTGCAACATCGGCCACTTCGACAACGAGATCGACGTGGCGTCGCTGGAAGACTACCGGTGGGAGGAGATCAAGCCGCAGGTGGACCACGTCATTTTCCCGGACGGCAAGCGGATCATCCTGCTCGCCAAGGGCCGGCTGGTGAACCTGGGCTGCGGCACCGGCCACCCGTCGTACGTCATGAGCTCGTCCTTCGCCAACCAGACGCTGGCGCAGATCGAGCTGTGGCGGCACAACGACAAGTACCCGGTGGGGGTGTACGTCCTGCCGAAGAAGCTGGACGAGCACGTGGCGCGACTCCAGCTCAAGACGCTGAACGCCCAACTCACCGAGCTGACGCCGGAGCAGGCCGCCTACATCCACGTGCCGAAGGAAGGCCCTTACAAGTCCGATCACTACCGCTACTAAGCGGCACCCGGCGCTCCTGAAACGGGCGGGGGTGGGGGGG
>CANJKY010000064.1 GCA_947474875.1 Gemmataceae bacterium | reverse complement strand
TTCGCCGCCGCGGAGGATTTCCACGATCGCGGCGGGTGGTGATGGGCGTTCGATCACCCGCAGGGCGTCGGCACCGGGCGGGGGCGGCGGGAACGCGGCCCATTCACCGGCACGACTCGCGGGCACCGTCAGCCAGCTTGATGCGGGAAGCGGGGCGGTCGGGTCGAACGCGAGGGCGGCGGTCGGCAGCAGCACCAGCCCGCCGCCGCGGGTGAGGCCGGGGAACTCGTCAGGTAGCAGGGCCGGGGACAGGGCCGCATCGATCGGGATGAACAGGTGGGCCGCCGCCCGCTTCAGCCGCAGCAGCCCCGGCGGGGCGATGGCGGTGGCCGCCGGCGGCACGAGCAGCAGCCCGCCGCGGACGCGGTGGACCCGCGAGGTGGACAGCGCGGCCACGCACTCGCCCAGCCGGTCGGCCGCGGCGTCGGGCAGCAGGAAGGCGTCCGCCGTGGCCGCGGGCGGGGCGGTCCGCTCGACGATCACCGGCAGGTTCATGGCCGCTCTCTCGTGTGATCGAGGATGACCGCGGCGATGGCCCGCGCCGCGTTCGGGGTGGGTGCCCCGCCGATCAACTGCGGGTCGCCCCAGAACCCGCCTTCGGCGGACCACGCTGCCGCCTGCTCGCGGCGGATGAGGAACGCGATCAGCGGTTCGCCGGCCCGGCCGTACAGGATCACCTGACCGAGTTTGTCAGTCACCACCCGCAGGCGGGCGTCCGCACCATCGGCGTAGGCGGTGAACCGGCCGCCGGCCACATCTTCGGCGCAGGCGGTGAACCGCTGCGGCTCGAACCCATCCGGCAGAGGGAGAGGCCGCATGCCCCCGGTCGGCCGGCGGCCGTCGCGGACGAGCTGATGCCTCAGTTCCCCACCCTCGATCCAGAACTCGTGCGTGAAGTGACCGACACCGATGGTCAGGCGGAACGGCCGGCTCTCGCACCACACGTCGAGCTGGCCGTGCAGAGCGGCGTGCGTGGCGGTGGCCTCCACCGCCGTCGGGCGGTCGGTGCGGGCGATGGCCATCTCCAGTTTCCCGCGAGTCCAGGCCACCCGCTCGCCGTCCGGCGACAGGGTGAACTCCTTGTGCCGGCCGTCGAGCGGGATGACCCCGAGGGCCACCGGGTCCGGCCCGCGGTACAGCCGCAGCTCGTCCCGATCGTTCTTGCGGAACGTCAGAGCCAGGATCCTGTCGGCAATTTGCCCGCCGACGATTTTCGCTTCCTTCAGCAGCGGCCGGCCGTCTTCCTGTGGCTCGAGCGGTGCCCACGACTGGCGGTTGGAGTCCAGCCACCCCACCTCGAACGAGGTGGCGGTCTCGCTGAGTACCGCCTCCCCCGACGGGATGGCGTCCATTTCGGACAGGGGGTACACGGGCTTCGGCCCGGGAACGGAAGTTCGTGGGCGGCGGACGGCCTCCTGGGCGCGCACCGTCTGCCCGGTCGGCCGGCGGCGGGCGCGGCTTGCCAGATCGACGCCCACCGGGTGTCCGGCCGACCCGGCCCGCAGCACCACGCAGTGCAGGTCCGGGTGGGCGTCCCAACCCGCCACGCCCTGCACCGGGGCGACGATGAACACCCGCACCGTGCGGCCCGCGAAGTCGTAGTGGGCAGCGACGTGGTGAGTCCCGAGCGGCTCGAACTCGGCGGTGTCGTCGTCCGGGTTGGCGGTGATCGGCGTGCTCGTCACCGTGACCGCGGCGCCGGCCGGCACGCTGGCAACCTGCCCGCCGGTCAACATCGTCCCGCACACCACCACCCCGCCCTCGACCGGCAGGACGTGGGTGATCGTCTTCAGCACCGCCCGGCCGACGGCCGCCCGCGGCAGCACCTCCGGCGGTCCGCCGTCGGCGGAAAGCAGGTGAACAAACCCGGTGCGGGAGACGACCGCCAGCCGCTGCCCGCGGGCGTCGAACCCGAACAGGACCATCCGCTCGACCAGGCCGGGGCGGAACGGGAACGGCACCGGCTCGACGTCCCCGGCCCACGGGCGGTAGTCGAGTTGCGGGCCGACCTCAGCCGGCCGGGGCAGCCCGGACGCCGGTTTGGCGGCTTCGGCCGCGGCCAGATCGACGCGGAACGATCGCACCGTCGCCGGCCCGCGGGCGGTCCACTCGCTCAGTTCGGCCGCGCCGTCGTCGCCCACCGCCAGCACGAACAGCCGGTCGGTCGGCCGGCGGTCCCGCGCCGCCGCCTGCACGTCCGGCTCGGTCGCCGCCCGCGGGTGGGTGAGCAGCACCACATCCCGGCTGGTCACCCCGTCGCTGTTCAGGGCTTTCGCCACCACCTCCGCCGGGTGCCGGGTCAGGTCGCTCGCTTCGAGGACGGCAGCCAGCGCCTCCGGTGTCGGCGGGGGTAGTGACACCTCGGTGTCGCGGGAGGTGGCGAACAGGCGTGGCGGCGGGTCGTGCTTCAACGACTGCTTCAGCAGCGTGAGCGCCGCCGCGGCCAGCGCCAGCCGCACCCCGCCCCAGGTGCGGACCCCCTGGTCGAGTACGATCACCCGCTCCGGCGGGGTGGCGGCGTGCGGCTCCTCCCGCTTGAAGTACAGCAGCTCTCGCTCGGCGAACCGGCGGACGAACTCGTCCGGGTCGAGGGCGAACTGGCTGAGCAGCAGCCGGTCCGGGTCGCCGCGGGTGCTCACGTCGGCGTACCCGCCCTGGGGCAGCGGGTCCGGGGTGCGGCCCCGCGGCGGCAGGGCCAGGGCGGCGTCCAGCACCGGGGCGAGGACCGCCGCCCCGACCAGCCGCGGCCGGCCGCGGGCCAGATCCAGCACCGCCGCCACGCTCTGCGGCAGGTCGGCGATCTCGTCGGCCAGCTTCTCCCCGGCGGCGGTCGGCGGCCCACCGTACTTCAGCCAGTGGTCGAGCGCGTCCGGGGTGAACTCGGCCAGCAGTTCGCCGATGCGGGCGGCGAACTCGCCGGCCGACACCGCCGGCACCAGGGCGTACTCCGGCCGCCGCCGCTCGCCGTCGGCCCGCAGCCGGGCCAGCCCGAGTTGCACCTCAACCCACGTCGGCGGGTTGACGGCCGGGGCGAACGGGCCGCACAGCTCGGCGATCAGCAGGCCCAGGTGCCGAGACGCGGACTCGCACCCGCGGGCCCGCCGCCAGGCGTCGCGGAGCGGGGCGAACCGCGGGGCGTACACCGTGTCGCACCGGGCGTGGTGCAGGATTTGAAGGACGGACGCGAGCGGCGGCGGCGACGACCCGGCGAACACCCCGGCCAGGATGAGTTCCAGTTCCTCGGTCAGCACCACCGTGCGGCCGAGGCAGTCTTCCACCGCGTCGCACCCGTGCGACCACCGCAGCCCGCCGAATTCGGCCAGGTCCGGCAGCAACAGGTAGTAGTCGCCACGGTGGGTCACGGACCGGCACCCCCGGCGAGGGTCAACCCGATGAGAGCCAAGCGCAGGCCTGCACGGGTGAGCGGCTCGGCCCGGCCGCGGGGGATGCGGTCGTGTCCGTCGGCGGTGAGCAGCACCACCTCGTCGGCCGTCGCCCCGACTGCTTCGTGGACGACCGCCGGCGGCAGGTCCGGATCAAGGCGGAAGCCGAGCGGGATCAGCACGTCGGCGCCGTAGAACCGGGTGGCGTCCGGGATGGCCGGCAGCTTCGCCCCGAACAGTACCGCCCGTTCACTGGACACCACCCCGGACACGGCCGCGAGTTCGGCGGTGATGGCGGTATCGGCCCAGTGTCGCAAGGATTCGAGCGGGCACATCAATGCCGTCACCGGCTGCGGCCCGCCACCGCGGACCAACCGGAGCAGCACCCGCGGCGGCGGAACCTCGTCCGGCGGGACGGGCACCGCCGCGGCCGGCAGCAGGACGGACGAAAGCGGGCGGTCGTCGGCTGGCGGGGAATCGCTCGTGGGCAGGCGGCTGCCGAACGGGAACCGCACGCCGTTCACCACGCGGAAGAACACCACACCGGGTTCGGGCAGCAGCGCCCGCACCGCGTCGGCCCGACTGGTCGTCCACCGCACCCAGGCCACGCCGTCGGTCGCTGCCACCCGCATGTCCGCAAGATCCCGCAGCCGCGCGAGCCGCGGCAGGGCCGCGAACGGCACGCGAGCCTCGGTCACGCCGTCCCAGTCGTCGGCCGCGGTCATCCGAGTTTCCCCAGCAGGGCCGTCGCGGTGCGGAGCAGGTGGTCGCGGGCGGCGGCGTCCGGCACCCACGCGGCGCGGTCGGCCACCGATTGCACCCGCTCCCGCAGCCGGGCGGCGTCCACCAGCTTCATCCCGGCCACCGCCTCCCGCTCGGCCGCTTCCAACTCTTTCACCAGTTGCTCCGGGTCGATCCGCTCGGCCGGGATCGCCCGCGGGTGCGGGCGGTCGTCCGGGGCGTCCTTCAGCAGCCCGGCCACCAGCGCCCCGAGCGGGCCGACCTGCTCCGCCCGGTCCCACACGTACCGCAGCACCCACAGGTCGCTGACGGCCGCATCGGTCCGCCCGCACAGCACCGCCGACGCCGCCACCAACTTCAGCACCTTCACCGCCCGCCGGTCAGACAGCGCCACCCCCAGGTCGCGGACCTTGCCCACCGCCGCCGTGTACCGCTCCAGCACCGGGTCCAGGTTCACCGCCCGCACCCGGTCGTTCAGCGCCCGCAGGTCGTCGGCGGACAGGGCCGAGGGGTCGGCCGGGGTGCCGTGCCGCTCGATCGCCCAGCCGGCGGCCAGCAGCGCGGGCAACTGCTCGCGGGGCAGGGGGGCGACCGGGCAGCGAAGCAGGAAGCGGTCGAACAGCGCCTGCAGCGCGTCGTCCTCGGGCAGGTGGTTGGACGCGGCGAACGCGGTGACCAGCGGCAGCCGGTGCGTCTCCGCCCCGCGGCGGTACGTCCGCTCGTTCAGCACCGTCAGCAGGTTGTTCAGGATGGCACTGTTGGCGTTGAACAGCTCGTCCAGGAAGGCGAACTCGGCGTCGGGCAGCATCCCCGCGGTGACGGTCGCCACCACCCCCTCGCGGAGCCGCACCAGGTCCACCGGCCCGAACACCTCGTTCGGCTCGGAGAAGCGGGTGAGCAGGTACTCGAAGTACCGGCACCGCACCCCGGCGGCGAACGCCCGCACGAGCAGCGACTTGGCCGTGCCCGGCGGGCCGTACAGGAACAGGTGCTCGCCGGCGACGGCGGCCAGGGCGATCAGGTCGATCACCTCGTCGCGGCCGACGAACCGCCGCTTGAGCGGGTCGGTGACGGCCGCCCGCAGGCGGGGGGCGAGGTCGTCAGTCACGCGGGGTCTCCAACGGGGTGGGGCGAGCCGGCAGCGGCCGCCCGCGGTCGGCGAACACCCGCTCGGCCCACTCGCGGGCGGGACCGGCGGGCGGCACCCAGCCGGGGCGGGCCGCGGCAGTCAGCCGCTCGGCGTACAGCAATTGAAGGCCGGGGTGCCCGAAGAAGTCCAGTGCGGCAGCCGGCTCGCCGTCCAGTTCGGCCAGCACGCCGGACAGCGGCCAACGGCGGAGGACGGTTTCCACCCCGGTGATCAGGGCGGCGTCGGTCCGCGCCTTCGCCCGGCGGTACACGGTCGGCAGGAACCGGAACACCGCGTCGGCCGACAGGTGGTCCGCGGCGGAAGTCGGAGCGACAGGCATGACGACCGGCACCTCCTCCCCGCTCACCAGCCGCCAGCACGCGCGAGCCAGCACGACGGACGCTTCCACCGCCACCGGTTCGGCGAACGACAGCGGCGGGCCGGCCACCGCCAGCACGTGCCAGCGGAAGGCGTCGGCCAGCACCCGCCCGACCTCGCCGCGGTCCGCCGCCGACGGCTCCGGCCGCCGGTCGAGCACCGACTCGCCGTGGTCCAGCACCCGCGCCAGCCAGTGGGGGAAGGCGGTCATGTTCACCTCCGCCTGTCTACTGCGGCACGGGACGGACGTCCGCCGCGGCGGGCGGGTTCACGCGGACGCCGGCCGCGGGTTCTCAGGAAGTGTAGGCGTGGACCGCCGGCCGCATGCCGTGCGCCGCGATCGCTCGCGGCACCACTTCCCGCGTCGCCTTGCGTGCGGCCAGGTCGGCCGGGGCGAACCCGCCCATGTCGTACAGCAGCTTGAACGGCGTGCCCGTCGGGAGGGCGGCCGGTAGGACGCGGAAGCCGTCGGCCCAGGCCCGCGCGTCGTCCGTCGTCATTGGCCCCGAGAGCACGGGCCGGACCACGGCCGCGGCCGGATCCCAGGTGTTCGCCCCGCGCACCATGAACGCACCTCCGCAAGTCGGTGGACACCACCGCTGATGAATGCCGGATGAGGGTTACCGAACCGGCCGCAAGCCGCCGGGAATTGGCCGTTCCTTCGTCGGCAGGCTCAAGTTGGCCCGCCGAACACCCGAGGAGGGACGACCGTGACCCGCAAGCTCATTCTCGCCGCCCTGATCGCCGCCGGCACCGCGGGCGGCTTGACTGCGACCGCCTCCGCCCAGCCGCCCGTCGCATTCGACCGCCACGACCACGACCACGACCGCGGCCGGTTTCGGGTGCTGGTCCGCCACCGCCTGCACTGGGATGTGCATGGCACCTACCGCGACCGAGACGACGCCCAGCGGGCGGCCCGCCGGCTGGAGCGACAGGGGTTCGACGCCCGCATCGAACGGGTCCGCGGGTGGTGAGTTCCCGTGGGTGGCCGGGTCAGCCGGAGAGTGACTCCAGGTAGACCCGGCCCCGGCGGGCGGCGTCCAGCGGGTCGGTGGCGCACTCGTCCAGCTCGATCACCCCATCAACCGGTTGCGTCAACGCCGCCAGGACACGCGGCACATCGACTTCACCCTCGCCGAGTGCCACCATCGGCCGGCCGTGGACGCACGGGCCGTCCTTCCAGTGGACGGACCGAACCCGCGTCCCCAACTCCGCCACCACCGCGGCCGGGTCGACGCCGGCCGTCTGCGCCCAGTACACGTCGAGCTGCCAGAACACGTCCGGGTCGAGTTCCTCGTGCAGCACGCGGATCGGCCGGTCGCCGGCCAGCGGCTCGAACTCCCACCAGTGGTTGTGCAAGCCGAACGCCAACCCGTGGTCCCGGGCGATCGTCGTCGCGGTGTTACAGGCGGTGGCCAGGTCTCGCACCCCGGCGAGGGAGTCGAACCGCGGGTCGCGGGGCCAGCCGTGCCAGATGACCTTCGGGCACCGGCACGCGCGGGCCAGGTCCGCCCAGCGGCCGACGGTCTCGGCCGTGGGCAGATCGCCGTGGATCGAGAGGACGGTGAGATCGTGCCGGGCGAGCAGGGCGGCCAGCCGTTCCGGGGTCAGCCCCGGCGGCAGCGGGGCCAGCTCGACGGCGGCGAAGCCGGCTGCCTTGACCGCGGCGAGTGTGCTGTCGGCGTCCGCCGCGAACGAGTCGCGGACGGTCCAGAGTTGCAGCGCGACGGGCGGACCGGCCATCGGATCTCCCCGGCGGCCGAAAGCCCGCCCGTTCGGGTGTAACAGTCCGTCACCTGTCGGCAGTGGGGCGTTCACTTCTTGGGCGGATTCGCGGCCTTCCCCGCCGCACTGGGGTCGCCGGTCGGGGGCGGGGCCAGGTCATCTTTCGCCGGCGGGCCGAGCAGTTCCGTGAGCACGGGTTTCAGCGCGTCTGCCCAGACCTGGTAACCCTTTGCCGAGAGGTGCAGACGATCGGGCGACATGCCGTCCAGCAGCTTCCCGTCCGTGTCCGCCAGCTTGTCGTTGATGTTCAGGTGCCGCACCTTCTTCCCGTCCGCCAGCCGCTCCAGCTCCGCGTTCACCCGGTCGATGACCGCCTTCGCCTGCGGGTTGTCGTTCCGCGGGGTGACGCCCATGAGGATGACGGCGGCATCGGGCGCCTTCTCCCGGCACACGTCGAGGATCGCCTTCAGGCCGCCGACGATCTCGCCCGCCCTGGCGTCCTCGCCGTCCGCCGGCAGCCTGCCCCCGATGTTGTTGGTGCCGGCCATCACCACGATCACCTTCGGGTTCACCCCGTCCAGTTCGCCGTGGGTGAGCCGCCAGAGGACGTTCTGCACGGTGTCGCCGCCCCAGCCGAAGTTGGCCGCGTTCCACCCGTGGAAGTTCGCCTTCCAGTTGGCCAGGAAGTCGGGGTAGTCGGTCGCGCCCCAGCGGCGGGTGATGGAGTCGCCGACGAAGTACACGTCGATCTTGCCCTTCTTCGCCTTCTCCAACAGTTGCTCGTGGGCGGTCTTCGAGTTGGCGTCGGTGCGGGCGACCGGCTTCACCGCCTCGCCGGGCTTGGCTTCTGGTGCCTTGGCCGGCGCCGGCGTCACCTCCAACGTGGCCGCCTTCACCTCGGCCGAACTGCCGCCCATCATCACCCGGAACCTGCCGGGTTCGACCACCCGCTTCAGGTCCGGCCCGTGGTACGACAGGTGCTCCGGCCCCAGGTCGAACGTCACCGTCCGCTTCTCGCCGGGCTTGAGGGTCACGCGGCGAAAGCCCTTCAGCTCCATCACCGGGCGGGTGGCCTTGCTCACCTCGGCGCGGAGGTACAGTTGCACCACCTCGTCCCCGGCCCGCTTGCCCGTGTTGGAAACCTCAACGGAGACAGTGGCCTTGCCGTGCGGCGCGATCTTGGCCGGGGAAACCGTGGGGGCGGAGTAGGCGAACGTGGTGTACGACAGCCCGTGGCCGAACGGGTACAGCGGCTTGTTCGAGTCGAACACGTACCCGCGGAGGGCGGTCGGCTTGCGGTTGTAGTACATCGGCAGTTGCCCGACGCTGCGGGGGAAGGTGACCGGCAGCTTGCCGGAGGGGTTCACATCGCCGAACAGCACCTCGGCCAGGGCGGTCCCGCCCTCCTGCCCCAGGTACCAGCACTCCAGAATCACCGGCGCCTTCTCGGCCAGTTCCGGGATCGCCGGCGGCCGGCCGTTCACCAGCACCAGCACCGTCGGCGTCTTGGTGTCCATCACGGCGCGGACCAGTTCCTCCTGCTGCCCGACCAGCCGCAGGTCGGTCCGGTCGCCCAGGTGGTTTTCGGCGTACGCCTCGCGGGCCGTCTGTTCGTTGTCCCCGACCACCACCACGGCCACGTCGCTGGCCTTGGCCAGCGCCACCGCGTCGGCGATGCGGCGGCGGTTCTCGGCCGGGTCGACGGGCACCACCTTGTCGGCCGACCAGCGGGCCTGAGACCGGGTGCCGCCGACGAGCGGCTGCGGCCCTTTGGCGAACGACGAGTCCTCGGTGATCCGCACCCCCTCGGCGTGGGAGACGGTGGCGTCTTTCCTGAGCCGCTTCTGAATGCCCTCCAGGATGCTCACCGAGTGCCGCGGCACGCCGGAGTACCCGCCGAGCATCACCTCGGCCGCGTGCGGGCCGATCACCGCCACCCGCTTCACCTTCTCCGGGTTCAGGGGGAGCATCCCGCCGTCGTTCTTCAGCAGCACGATGGCCTGGCGGGCCGCCTCCAGGGCCAGCGGGCGGGCGTCGGCCGAGCCGGAGATGGCGTCCGCCTTGTCCGCGTCCACGAACGGGTTCTCGAACAGGCCGAGGTCGAACTTCTCCCGCAGTAGCCGTCGCACGGCGGCGTCGACGGCGGACTCGGCCACCTTCTTCTGCTTCACTTGCTCGACGAGTGTGTGGTACGTCTCCACGTCCGGCAGTTCGACATCCACGGTGGCGTTCAACGCCTGCCGTGCCGCGTCGGCGTCGTCCGCCGCCACGCGGTGCCGGCCGGCGAGTTGGCGGACAGCCTGCCAGTCCGACACGATGGTGCCGTCGAACCCCCACTCCTTCCGCAGCACGTCGTGCAGCATCCACCGGTTGGCGTGCGACGGGACGCCGTCGATCTCGTTGTAAGACGGCATCAGGCTGCGGGCGTGCCCCTGCCTGACCGCCAGCTCGAACGGCGGGAAGAAGAAGTCGCGGAGGGTCCGCTCGCCGAGCGAGG
>CANJKY010000063.1 GCA_947474875.1 Gemmataceae bacterium | reverse complement strand
TGCGGGCGATGACCACGCCGATCGACCGGCAATTACTTGCCGACGTGCAGACTGTGCTGGCCCCGGTGCAAGGCAAAGCGTGGCCGAGCGGGAAGTGGCGGGGGTGACGGACGCTCCGTCACCACGCGGCTCCGATCGCCTTGCCCACCAGGTCGTACCCGTCGGCGGCGGTTATCTTGGCGGTGACGAAGTCGCCGGCCTGCAGGTTCTTGCCCTTCACCCGCACCTCACAGTCGATGTCCGGGCTGTCGGCGGTGGTCCGCCCGCGGAAGTGGTTGGCGAACTCCGGGTCCGGGCCGTCGACGAGTACCGTCTGCTCGGTGCCGATCTGCGTCTGGGCGAAGTCGAACGCGATCCGCTGCTGCACCTCCATGATCCCGGCGACGCGGGCCTGCTTCACCTCCTCCGGCAGGTGCCCGTCCATCTTCTCGGCCGGCGTGCCCGGTTCGAGCGAGTACGGGAACACCCCCGCCCGCTCGAACTTCTGGTCGGCCACGAACTGTTTCAACTCCTCGTACTCGGCCTCGGTCTCGCCGGGGAAGCCGACGATGAACGTGGTCCGCATAGTGAGGTTCGGCCACGCCGCCCGTAGCTTTGCCAGCAGCTTCTCGGTGGCGGCCCGGTCCACCCGGCGGATCATCCGCCGCAGCATCCGGTCGTTGATGTGCTGGAGCGGCATGTCCAGGTACGGGATGATCTTCTTCGCCCCGGCCAGCGTGTCGAGCAGGTCGTCGCCGATGTGTTCCGGGTAGGCGTACAGCGTGCGAATCCACTCGATGCCGTCGAGTCGGTCCATCTCGCGGAGCAGTTCGGCCAGCCGCGTCTTGCCGTACAGGTCCATGCCGTAGTACGTCGTGTCCTGGGCGACGATGATGAGTTCCCGCACCCCGTCGGCGGCGAGTTCGCGGGCCTCCTTCAGCACCTCTTCGATGGGCTTGGTGACGTGCTTGCCCCGCATCTTCGGGATGGCACAGTAGGTACACAGCCGGTCGCACCCCTCGCTGATCTTCAGGTAGGCGTAGTGCCGCGGGGTGATCCGCAGGCGGGCGGTGTCTTCGAGCGCCCGCACCGGGGCCGGGCGGAACACGCTCCGCTGCTCGGTGATGTGCGCCACCGCCCGGTCCACCACTTCGGTGATCTCTTCGCGGCCGAACACGCCGACGATCTGGTCCACCTCCGGCACCTGCTCCAGCAGCACCTCCCGCTGTCGCTCGGCCATGCACCCGGCGACGACGACCGACCCGACCCGACCGGCCTTCTTCAGCGCCAGCATCTCGCGGATGACGCCCAGACTCTCCTGCCGGGCCGGTTCGATGAACCCGCAGGTGTTCACCACCACCACGTCGGCGCCGTCGGCGTCCGGTTGCAGGGCGTACCCGTCCTGGGCCAGCTTGCCCAGCATCCGCTCGGAATCGACGAGGTTCTTCGGACAGCCGAGGCTGATGAAGGCGTAGCTGCCTTTGCCCGCAGGCGCGGCCACATCCGCCGTCGCGAGGGGTAAGGACTTCGGCTTGGACTTGCTCTTGGCGGCCATCGTACAGGGTATCCGAAATGCGAACCGGCCCGAGGTCGGGCCGGCAGTAGCAACAGTTAATGTACTCGTCGGGAGGGGCGGTGGTAGGGGAAACGGCGGTCACGGCCGACCGGCCCACCCGAACAGGAGGTAGGCGGTGAGTGCCAACCCGAACAGACCGAGGGCCGCCGCCAACACCACGGCGACGGAGACCGGGCGGAACCGGAGGGGTTGCTCCCGTTCCAGCCGGCGGACGGTGCGGGCGTGCGACACCGCCGCCGCCAGGGTGACACCCACCCCGAGTACCGCCAAGGCCGCCCCGAACCACACAGACAGCCCGGACGGCTCCGGCGGCTGCCCGTGGACCTGGGCCAATTCCCGGAGGAACAGACCGAACCGGGCCACCACGAACCCGAACCCCATCAGCGCCAGTCCGGTCCGAACCCACGCGAGCAGCGTCCGCTCGGCGGCGAAGTACACCCGCGGGTCGCCGGGACTGCCCGCGTCCGGTCCGTCTGCCATCGAGTGAACCTCCGACGCCCGCAGCCGGGCATCGGTACGATAAGTGAACGGCAGAAGATGTCGAGAGCATCCCCGGTCTCTCCCCGTTTGGAGTCGCCATGACCCGCGTTGTCCTCGTCCTCGTTCTGCTCTCGTCACTCTCCGTGTCGCCTGCGGCTGAACCGCCCGTCCTGCTCAAGCCAGACCGGGTGTTCGACGGCACGACCACGCACGCCGGGTGGGTGGTGCTGGTGGCGGGCGACAAGATCGCCGCCGCCGGACCTGCCGACAAGGTCGAAGTGCCGAAGGACGCCCGCGTCATCGCCCTGCCGGGAATGACCGTGCTCCCCGGCCTGATCGACGCGCACTCGCACCTGCTGCTGCACCCGTACAACGAGACGCCGTGGGACGACCAGGTGCTGAAGGAACCGCTGGCCGAGCGGGTGTGCCGGGCCACCAACCACGCCAGGGCGAACCTGCTCAGCGGGTTCACCACCCTCCGCGACCTGGGCAGCGAGGGGGCCGGGTACGCGGACGTGGGCATCAAGTCGGCCATCGAGAAGGGGATCATCCCCGGCCCGCGGCTGCTCGTGGCGACGAAGGCGATCGTGGCGACCGGCAGCTACGCGCCGCGGGCGTTCGCCCCGGAGTGGCGGGTGCCGCAGGGGGCGGACGAGGCCGACGGGGCGAACCTGCGGACGGTGGTGCGGGAGCAGATCCGCGGCGGGGCGGACTGGATCAAGGTGTACGCCGACACCCCGCACGGCCCAGGCCGCGGCGCGAAGCCGGCGTTCAGCCTCGACGAGCTGAAGTTGATCGTCGAGACGGCCCGAGACGCCGGGGCGCCGACGGTCGCCCACGCCACCACCAAGGAGGGTATGCGGCGGGCGGCGCTGGCCGTGGTGGAGACGATCGAACACGGCTCGGACGGCGACCTGGAGGTGTTCCGGCTGATGGCCGAGAAGGGCGTGGGGTTCTGCCCGACGCTGGCGGCGGACGAGGCGACAGCCCGGTATGCCGGGTGGACGAGGGACAAGCCCGAACCGGCCCGACTCAAGGGCAAGCGGGAGGCGATGAAGGCAGCCCTGGAAGCGAAGGTGACGATCGTGAACGGCAGCGACATCGGGGTGTTCGCCCACGGCGACGGAGCGAGGGAACTGGAACTGCTGGTGGACTTCGGTCTCACGCCGACGGCGGCTCTACGGGCGGCCACCGCTGACGCGGCGAAGGCGTTGCACCTGGAGAAGAAAGTGGGGGCGGTGAAGGCCGGCCTGCTCGCCGACCTGATCGCCGTCGAGGGCGACCCGATGACGGACGTGAAAGCCCTGCGTGCGGTGAAGTTGGTGATGAAGGGCGGCGTCCTGCACAAGCAGCCGTGACCGAGGGGTCACGGCGGTATTATTTATCCTTCTTCGGCAGTTCGTCCGGCTTGCCCGACTCCTTCTTGGGGGCAGTCGGGGGAACGGAGAAGGGGTTTTCCTTTTCCAGCGGCAACTGGAAGGCGTCGGCGATACGGGTCATGTAGTTACACCAGCCGATGTACCAGATGATGTCGGCCGCCCGCTCCGGGCCGAACGTCGTCACCAGGTCCGCCACGTCCGCCGGCTTCACCTCGCCCGGCGTGCGGCTCAGCTTGGCGGAGAACCGCAGCGCCTGCCGTTCGTAGGCCGGGAACGAACTCCAGTCCTCGCCCGCCAGCACCTTCACCCGCGCCTTCACCTCGTCGTCTTTGAGGCCCGCGACCGCGAGCAGCATCTGGCTGTGCCCCATTCAATAGAAGCACTCGTTGCTCCGGGTGACCACCCAGAACAGCGAGTTGCCCGCCACCCGGTCCAGCTTCGCCTCCGCCTGGAACGCCCGCAGGCACACGAACCAGGCGTTCGTCAGCTCCGGCTGGTACGCGGCGCTGTACGTGTTCCACAAGATGCTGTCGGCCATCCGGCTGGCGTCCCCGGTCAGGCGGTCCAGTCGCCACTTCTCCGGGAACGGGATGCGGCTCTTGCGGTCCTTCTGCGCCTCCACGCTCGCGGTCACGTCCAGCGTTCCGCCGTAGTCGGTCCAGGCGGACTTGTCCGGCACCGTCGGCTGTGGCTTGTCTTTCAGCGTCGCCCATTCGACCCGCGGCGGGGCGGGGGTGGAGCCTTTCGGGTCGGTGTCGAACGCCACGTCCGGCGGGGGGAGCGGGCCGTTCGGCTCGACCTCCGCCCCGATGGCGATCAGGATGCGGTAGTGGAAGTTGCAGTACGCGACGGTGTGTACCACCGCCATGATTTTCTCCGGCCCGTAGGCGGCCAGCACCGCGGCGAACTCGGCGTCTGTCACTTGATACGCCGCGGTGGTCAGCTTGCGGGCCAACTTGAGCAACCGCCGCTCGTCATCTGTCGGCGTGTCCTTGCCGGTGACGAACGCCTCGATGTCCGGTTGCGGCACCTTCGCCCGCTTCAGGTCGAACTCGGCGGACTTGCGCGCGTACTCGCACCCGATGACGTCGGCCGCCGCCCACCGCAGTTTGGCCGCCAGCACCGCCCCGAGCGGGTTGCCGTCCCGGTGCAGGCGGTCGAGTTCGAGCATGGCGGCGGTGGTCTTGGGCAGCGGGCCGACCAGCATTCGCGCCCACACCGGCAGCGGCGGGGACTTGCGGGGCAGTTGCTTCCAGGCGTCTGCGTCGGCGACCACGGGCAGCGCTCCCGGTTTGTCCGGGTCGGCGGCGGGCAACCCGCCGGCCGCTCCCGCCGCGGCTAAGATGACGAGTAATCGGCGCATCGCATCTCCCGGTGGGTGTGCCGTAAGCGTACCCCCACCCGCCCGCCACCGCAATGACCATCCGCCCCGCCACCGCCGCCGACTGGCCCGCCGTGTGGGAACTGTTTCGGGCGGTGTGCGCCGCCGGCGACGCCTACGCCTACGACGAGGCCACCAGTGAGGATACGGCCTGCAAGCTGTGGTTCGAGCCGCCGTCGGTCGGGTATGTGGCGGTGGAAAACGGACAGGTGCTCGGCACGTACTTCCTGCGGCCGAACCAGCCGGGCCGCGGCAGTCACGTGGCGAACGGCGGGTACATGGTGACCGAGGCGGCACGGGGCCGCGGGCTGGCGTCGACGATGTGTGCCCACTCGATCGAGACGGCGAAGCAACTCGGTTACCGGGCGATGCAGTTCAACTTCGTGGTGAGCACGAACGAGGCGGCGGTGCGGACGTGGCGGAAACACGGGTTCGAGGTGGCGGCCACACTGCCGGGGGCGTTCCGGCACCAGACGCTTGGGTACGTGGACGTCTACGTGATGTTCCGCGCCTTGTAGCCGCGACCCAACGGGGAGCGCGTGCCAGACGCGCTCCCCGTTAGGGTCGCGGCTACGAAGATTAACGCCAGTCGATGCCGAAGATGTGCGTCTCTCGCTTCGTTTCCAGCACCCGTTTCGGCTCGGAGCCGTCGAGGTTTCGCACCGCCACTTCGGACAGTTGGACCAGGATGGTATCTGGCACCTTGCCGCCGCCGACCGGGATGGGCTGCGGGCCGGTCGCCTTCTCCTCGCCCAGCTTGACGATGCGATGCACGACCAACTTCTTCCCGTCCGCCGACCACGCGGCGTTGATGATACGAAACGTGTCATCCTCCAGTTTCACTGGCGAATCCTTGCCGTCCTTCACGTCCACCACCGTCAGCCCCTGCTTCCACCCATCGTTCGGGTCGAGGTATTTGAAGCCCACGAACCGCTTGCCGTCGGGGGAGAACCGCTCGGCGCGGATCGACGACTTCGAAAGCGGCTCGGGCTTGAGCGTGTCCAGCGGCACGCGGTACGGGGTGGCGTGCAACTTGCCGTCCGGCCGGGTGAACACGGTGGTGAGCAGCGCCTTGCCGTCCGGGGTGATGTCCGCCAACTGGTGGTCCGCCGGCAGGTTCAGTTTCTCCTTCTTCTTCGCCTTCAGGTCGAACCGGTGGATGGTGAACTCGGGCGACGGCTTGTTCTGCTGCGAGTAGTCCGAGTGCTCCAGCGCATACACACTCTGCCCGTCCGGGGCGAACAGGATGCGGCCCGACAGGTTGTGTTCGAACCTGGCAATCGGCTCGTCCGGCGTGTCGAGGTCGTACACCCGAAGGGTTCCCGCGCGGACGTCCGTCCCGGCGCGGATCGGCTGCATCGGCTTCACCAGATCCTGAGACCACACCGCCACCCGCCGCCCGTCCCGGCTGAGCGTCGGGTGGCCCATCGAGGTGTCCCCGAGCGGGATGGTGGCGACTTTCTCCCCCTTCGGGGTGAGCAGGTCGATCCGGCTGGCGTCATCCTCCTGCACGCCGACCAGGATCACGCCCTCCTTGCCCGCCTTCGGCACAGGGGCGTTGCGGCGGGCGTGCCGGTCGGTCGCCTGAACCGGTGACACCGCGATGACACCGGCGGCGACCAGCACGGTCACCGCCAGCACGCCGGCGGCGGTCAGCTTCAGCTTGCTCAGGAACATGGTTCGGATCGCTCCTTCGGCGAGTGCGGTTGCCGTTTCAGATGCGGTGGATGTCAGCGGCGGAACGGCAGACGCTGTTCCGGTGGCGACTACTGCGGCAATACCCCCGACGCCGAGAGTCACCCCGCGGCCGCGCAGCCGGACAGCGAGTGTCTTCCGCGCGGTCGCCAGCCGGCTGCTGAGCGTGCCCTCGGCTACTCCCAGCCGGGCCGCAGCCTCTTTGCGGCTCATGCCGCCCAACTCGCACAACACTACGGCGGCCCGCAGCTTGTCCGGCAGTCGGGCGATCTCCTCGTCCAGCACCTGGAGCGCGTCCGGGTCAGCGCGAGATTCGCTCGGGGCTTCGTGATCGGTGTCGAGGGCGGTGTGACGCCTCCGCTTGTGGTCGGTCATCGCTCGCGCTCGCAACGAGGTGTGAACGGCCACCACGTGCAGCCACCCCCCAACGGCCGCCGGCGGGCGGATTGCCCCGGCCTTCCGCGTCAGCACCAGGAACACCGCCTGGAACGCGTCCTCGGCCGACTGGTGGTGGCCGACCGTGCGGCGGCACACGCCCCACACCATCGGGGCGAACCGGCGGACCAGCTCGTCGAACGCCGGCACGGACCGCGTACCGGCGAACGCGCGGACCAGTTCGGCGTCCGACCGGTCGTCGGCCGCCAGGGTGGTGCGAACGCGGGTGAGGAATCCGGCCAGCCCGGGGGTTGCCATCGGCGGCCTCGCGTCGGGGTTGGGGGAATAATCCCGCCACCGGCCCGGCGCGTCGAATGATTTCGAGAAAAGTGGTTTCACCCGAACGGCCAGCGGTCGCCGGTGCGGGCGGCAGGCGGGACGGCACGCACCCAGAAGTACGCCTCAGCCGAGCCGTAACTCAGTTCGATCGGTCGGCGGGCAAACGGGTCGGGCAGGCCCTCGAAGTCGTCCAACTCGGCGAGCGCGCAGTCGGACACCTCCCATAGTTCACCGACCACTGCCTGTCCGTGCGTCACGTCTACCACAAGTCCGGGGTGCGGGCCGAGGTCGATCACCCGATACCGCGGGGCGGTGACGGCCGGGCCGACGAACTGCTGGTCGGCGATCAGCCGGTGGTTCCGCTCGCCCCGTTTGAGCGTGCCGTATACGAATAGCCGCGTTCCCATGCGAGGCCTCAGTCGAGGATCGAAACGTTGCCGGCGGTGCCGTCCACCCGCACCCGCTTGCCGGGAGTGATTCGCCGCGTCGCGTCCGCCACCCCGGATACCGCCGGCAGGCCGAACTCGCGGGCGACGATCGCGCCGTGCGATAGTACCCCGCCTGTTTCCATCACCACCGCCTTCGCGTGGGCGAACAGCGGCACCCAGCCGGGATCGGTACTCGGGCACACGAGAACGAACGGATCGGAGGGGGGTGGGGCTGGGTGCGCCAGAACCAGGGCCGGTGCCTCCGCGACACCGGCCGACACCGCTACACCGGTCAACGTGGTGGCGTCGGCGGGGGGCGGCAGCGGACGGCCGATCGCCTCAAGGTCATCGGCGAACAGCACCGCCGGTAGTTCGAGCGACAACTCCAGCCGCCGCCTCTTCCGCCGCCCGGCGATGGTAGCAGCGAAATCCTTTCCGCCGATCAGAGCCGGCAGTTCGTCCGGGGTGAGGAAGAACACACCGCCGTTCAGCCGGAAGCGGGTGTCGAGTTCGACCAGCGCCCGGCGGACGACGGCCACCCCCCGGAGCAGGTCGTGTTTGGCCGCCTCCCGCAGCCCGAGGTAGGTGCGGAGTCGTTCGGCAGTCTTGCCCGGAACGGGCGCGGTTGCCTCAGCGGGCGGCGGAGATCGCTGGTCGAGCATGTCCAGCGCCGCAGAGTCTTCACTCCACCGCGGCTGGGCCAGTTCCAGTTCGTTCCCGCAGCGGTGGCCGAATCGGTCGAGAAACTCGGCTCGGCTGAGTATGCCTGCGGCAAGGCCGCCCACCCCGGCGGCGAGCGACTTCTCCTCCGGCGGCCTGGCTCCTCGGGCGGCGGCTTCGGCTGTATTCCCCAACTGCTCCCACAGGAACGCGGCAAGGGCGGTCGGCTTGAGGGCGTTGCGAGCGAACTCGACGAACGTGCGATTCACCCAGCGGTGAAACTCGGCGACGATCTGCGGCGGGGCGAATTTCGACCAGTCCTGCGCGAGCGCGGCTTTGGCAGCGGCGATGAACGGCGGGGCGATGTCGCGGGTGTACCGGTCGGCGAACGTGTCCGCCAGCTTCCGAGTGGTGTGGCCGATCTTCGCAAGCCGCCACATCACCGCCGGCAGGCGGAGTAGGCCGACGCGGTGTGGGGCAAGAACCGGCTTCGGGTCGAGCGCCTTCGCCGGATTCGCCTTGTACTCGGCGATCGGGTACTCGACTGGTGGGCGACGGAACTGGAGCCGGGGCATCCGGGCCAGGTTCGCCATCGGCCGGCCGGCGATCAGGTCGAACGCCCCGAGCGAGCCGAGAGCCGGATCGGGGTCACACCCCAGGTCGCGGTTGAGCGCCCCGACTCCGCCGTCGGCGGCGAGCATCCGGCGGACGACCGCCCACGTCATCGGCGTCGGCTCGGGCAGCGACTCGCTCAGGTTGTACCGCACCCAGACTGTACCGCCGAGGGCGGCGGTGACGGCGATCACCTCGCGGCGGACGGCTTCCCGCTCGTTGCCGGCAGTGATGGGCCGGGCCTGGAGTAGATAGACCCGGCCATCGGCGATGGCCCACTCCACGTCCCGCGGCCCGCCGTAGAAGTGTTCGACCCGCCGTCCCAGTTCGGCGAGCTGCGACAACTGGGTGTCAGTGAGGCACAGGTCGTCCTTCGCCGGGATCCGGCTCAGCACCTCGCCGGTGTCGAAATCCACTTCGAACCGGTCCGGCATCACCCGGCCGGACACCACCGCCTCGCCCAGCCCCGACGCCGCTTCCACGCTCATCCGCTTGCCGGTCGGGTCGTTCGGGTCGCGGGTGAACAGCACCCCGGCCACCTCCGCCGGTACCAGTTGCTGCACCACCACCGCCATCTTCACATCGTTGTCCGGGATGCCCTGTTCCCGGCGGTATGCCACCGCCCGTTCGGCGAACAGCGATCGCCAGCACCGCTCGACCGCCGCCAGCACGTCCGCCTCGCCGGTCACGCCGAGTATCGTTTCCTGCTGGCCGGCGAAGCTGGTTTCGGCCCCATCTTCGGCCGTCGCACTCGACCGCACCGCCACCGGTCCGCCGCCGAGTTGTTGGTACGCGGCGGCGATGGCGGCAGACACGGCCGGGTTCTGGAACGCCTCGGTGGTGACGACGAACCCCGGCGGCACCGGCAGTCCGGCCCTTGTCGCCAGCGCTAGGCTCAGCCCCTTGCCGCCGACGAGCGCGACGGAGTCCGGCGGCACGTCGGCGAACGACAGAACGAGGGGCATTCTTCGATCACCGGCGGGCCTCCGGTGCCACGG
>CANJKY010000062.1 GCA_947474875.1 Gemmataceae bacterium | reverse complement strand
GGAGAGGAGCCGCCCACGCCATCCTACGAACCGGGCGGAGATTCGGCGAAACCTGCTGAGGGTAGCATCGGCGGGCCGCCGGGGTCAAGGATCGGACGCCGGGCGGAAAAATGTGTGCTACGGTTCAACCGTTCGGCCGGCTGTGTCCGCCGCTTGTCACCCCTGATCCCGGACCGATGCGCGGGTTCCTGCTTCGCTCACTCAAGACGGCCGTGCCCACCGCCCTGGTGCTGGCCGGGTGCGGGTATCTGTTCGCCCACGCGACGGCGGCGATGGCGGCCACCCAGACGGACTCGGGCGAGGCGCTCCGCGACACCCTGACCGCCCGGTTGCCGTTCACGTTCGCCGCCTGGGGCGGGGGGATGGTGCTCGTGTTCGAACTGTTCCGCTCGCTGTGGAAACGGCCGACCGCCCCGGTTATGAAGGGACCGGCCGACACGAAGGAAACCGCGGCGCTGCTGGACCACATGCTGGCGGCGGCGGAGACGGCGGAGACAGCCCGCATGACGATCGCCCCAGCGGTGACCGTGACCGACGTCACCCCGCCCCCCCGCCGCGACCCGCTGTCCCTGCCCCTGCCCGAACTCGACTTCCCGCTCCCCGACCCGCCTCAGTAGAACGGGGGCATGATTCCCCGCGACCAAATCCTCGCCCGCCTCCGCTCCCAGGTGTCCGCCGGCCGGCCGATCGTCGGCGGCGGGGCTGGCACCGGCCTGTCCGCCAAGTGCGGCGAGGCCGGCGGCCTCGACCTGATCATTATCTACAACTCCGGCCGGTTCCGCATGGCCGGTCGCGGCAGCCTGTCCGGGCTGATGCCCTACGGGGATGCCAACCAGATCGTGCTGGACATGGCCCGCGAGGTGATCCCGGTCGTCGAACACACGCCGGTGCTGGCCGGGGTGTGCGGCACCGACCCGTTCCGGGTGATGAAGCGGTTCCTGAAGGACGTGGCCGACGCCGGGTTCAGCGGGGTGCAGAACTTCCCCACCGTCGGGCTGATCGACGGGGCGTTCCGCCAGAACCTGGAAGAGACCGGCATGGGGTTCGACAAGGAGGTGGAGATGATCGCGGCGGCCAGCGACATGGGGCTGCTGACGTGCCCGTACGTGTTCACCGAGCGGGAGGCGGAGCGGATGGCGGCGGCCGGGGCGGACGTGCTCATCCCACACATGGGGCTGACCACCAAGGGGATGATCGGGGCGAAGTCGGCCCTCACCCTGGCCGAGAGCGCGAAGCGGGTGCAGGCGCTGTGCGACGCGGCCAAGGCGGTGAACCCGGACATCCTGGTGCTGTGCCACGGCGGGCCGATCGCCGAGCCGGACGACGTGAAGTACGTGCTGGCGAACACCCGCGGGGTGGTCGGGTTCTTCGGCGCGAGCAGCATCGAACGCCTGCCCACCGAGGTGGCCATCACCGACTGCGTGAAGCGGTTCAAAGACCTGGCCGTGGGCTGAGGGGTGCAACGCCGCAAGCGGCGTAATCGCCCACGCCGCTTGCGGCGTTGCACACCAGCCGCTCACATTCCGGGAAACTTCAGCTCACGCTCCGTCGTCGGAACGGGTAAGCCGCGTCTACTGCCGGAGTGCCCGTCGTGAAAAAAGTTCCGCTCGCCACCCTCGACGACCTCCGCATCCCGACCCCGTGTACCCAAAACTGGGACGAGATGGCCGGGGACGACCGCACCCGGTTCTGCGGCATCTGCCAGAAGCACGTCCACAACCTGTCCGAGTACACCCGCGAAGAAGCGGGCCGGTTACTGTCCGGCGATCGGATGCCGTGCCTCACGTTCATCCGGGACACGGCCGGGCGGGTGGTCACGGCGGATGCGGGTTGGCGGCGGCACCCGTGGCGGGTGGTGCGAATGCTGGCCGCGGTGTGGACACTCGCCCTGACTGCCCTCGGCTGCGACAAGTGGGGTCGCACGACCGGCGCCCCTGTTCCGAACACGAGCGGTGCCCGGTTGACCGGCGAGCCGGTCCCCAAACAGCAAGATGGTCAGATGATGGGCACACCAGCACCACCAGCCGACGATCGCCCCAACAACTGAGCCACTCACCCCTCGGCGGCGGCGCGAGTGAGGCGGTCGCGGACCGCTTGCCAAGCATCTGTGTCCGGCGGCAGCGCGACGATGATGCGGTCGAACCCGCCGGCGTCCAGATTGTGCAGGTCGGCGTACAGGGCGGCGGCGGCGGCCGGCGGGTCGGCCGGCGGGGCGTACCGGGCCACCTTCAGCCCGGCCGTCTCGTACAGGGTCGCCAGGAACTTGGCCTCCTCCGGGGTGGCGGCGCACTCCAGGGCCGTCCGCGGGGCGTAGTGGCGGGTGAGCAGGCCGGGGGAGGGCAGGGGTGCATCGGGGTTCACGGGGGCGGTAAGCTCCAGTTCGCCGAGTACGGCCTTTAACTGATCCGCCGTGATGAGACCGGGGCGAAGTAGTCGGGCGACTGGGCCGGTCAGATCAACCACCGTGGACTCCAACCCGCCGGGGCACGGTCCGCCGTCCAGGATCAGATCGACCGCCCCGCTCAGCCCACGCAACACATGGTCGGCGGTGGTGGGCGACAACTCGCCGGAGCGGTTGGCGCTGGGGGCGGCGACCGGCCCGGCCGCGGCGATGACCGCCGCCGCCACCGGGTGGGCCGGCTGCCGCAGGGCGACGGTCGGTCCGCCGGCGGTCACCACGTTAGGCACGTCGGCCGCCTTCGGCAGCACCAACGTCAGCGGGCCGGGCCAGAACGCGGCGGCCAGCCGGTCGGCCGCGTCGGGCCAACTGGCGGTCAGGGTTTTCGCCTCCACCACATCTTTCACGTGGACGATGAGCGGGTTGTTCCCCGGCCGGCCCTTTGCCGTGTACACCTTCGCCACCGCCGCCGGGTCGCGGACCAACGCCCCCAACCCGTACACCGTCTCGGTCGGGAACGCCACCAGCCCGCCGCCGAGTAATACGTCGGCCGCCTGCCGGACGGCCTTTGGCTCCGGGGCGGTGGCATTCACGGGCACCAGACGTGTGTGCGGCATACAATGACCCACCGGGCGGCGGACCGACGGATTCCGCCTCGCCGCTGAGGTTGAACATAGGAACCGGGACGGACCGATCCCCACAACCCGGAACCCGCACCATGGCCGAGCGACAATCCACCCAGTCCCCGCCCAGCCCCACCCCCGACCAGCGGCGGGTGGCGGCGGAGAACTTCGAGCGGGCCCGGCAGGTGCTCCAGTCCAAGAATTTCGACTACGCCATCCAGCTACTCCGCACCTGCTGCAAGCTGGACCCGGGCAACTTCCTGTTCCGCCAGAGCCTGCGGCGGGCGCAGAAGGAGAAGTTCGGGAACAACCTGCGGGGCAGCCGGTTCGGGTTCCTGTCCACCCCGGGGGCGAAGGCGAAGGTGAAGGCGGCGAAGGCGAGCGGGGACTACCTGCGGGTGCTGGAGTGTGGGGAGGACGTGCTGGGCAAGAACCCGTGGGACCTGGGCGTTCAGATGGACATGGCCGAGGCGTTCGAGGCGCTCGGCCTGTCCGACCTGGCGGTGTTCACCCTGGACCAGGCCCGCCAGAAGTACCCGAAGGACGCCACCCTGAACCGCGCGCTCGCCCGGCTGTTCGAGAAACGGGGGGACTTCCAGAAGGCGATCGTGCTGTGGCGGCTGGTGCAGGCGACGGACAAGAACGACCTGGAGGCGGCGAGCAAGGCGAAAAACCTGGCGGCCAGCGAGACCATCGCCCGCGGCGGGTACGAGGCGGCGGTGTCCGGGTCGAAGGAGTCGCCGGTGGTCGGGCGGATCGAGGCGGCGGCGGTGGAGAAGCAGGACAAGGTGGGGCGGGACGCGGCGGCCCTGCTCCAGCGGATCGAGGCCGACCCGACCGAGCCGTCGCTGTACACGCAACTGGCCGCCCTGTACCGCCGGCACAACCAGTTGGACCGCGCCCGGGCGGCGCTCCAGCAGGGGCTGGGGCCGACCGCCCAGCACTTCAGCCTGCAAATGGAGTTGCTCGAACTCGACCTGATCCCGCTCCGCGACAACCTGGAGGCGACGGACGCCAAACTGAAGGCGCGAAAGGCCGCCGGGGACGAGGACGAGGACGGCGACGGGCCGACGGTGCAGGAGTTGGCCGAGGCGAAGGCGAGGCTGAAGAATGAAGTCTACGCCCGCGAGGCGGAAATCCTGCGGATGAAGGCCGAGCGGTTCCCGAACGAGACCGTCCACCGGCTGGAACTCGGCTCCCGGCTGATGAAGCTGGACAAGGTGGACGAGGCGATCGCCGAACTCCAGCAGGCCCGCCGCGACGAGCGGATGAAGGGCAAGGCGGCTATGCTCCTGGGGCTGTGCTTCCGCAAGCGGAACAACTGGAAGTTGGCCCAGCGGAACTTCGAGGAGGCGATGGCCGCCCTCACCTCCCCGCACGACGAGGGGGCGCGAAAAGAGGTGCTGTACCAACTGGCCACCGGGTCGGCCGAGCAGGGCGACCTGCCGCGGGCGGTGGAACTCGCCCACGAGCTGGCGAACATCGACTTCGGGTACAAGGGGGTCGGCAAGCTGCTGGACGAGTGGGAGGCTAAGGCTCAGGAGGCGTAGCAAGTGGTCTGCTCGCTCCGCGAGCGGCCGTCCGAACCGCTCGCGGAGCGAGCAGACCACGTTACTCGTACGCGATGGCATCCGGGATGCGGGTCCGCACCGCCCGCAGGGCGGGGAACAGCCCGGCCAGGGTGGCCACCAGCATGGCCCCGCCGGCGATGCCCGCCGCCTGCCGCCACGGGACGACCAATTCCAGGTGGAACCCGGACATCTCGAACATCACCACCCGCAGCACGTACCACTCCAGCGGTAGGCCGATCAGGAACCCGAGCACCGTCCCGAACAGGCCCATCAGCACCGCTTCGGCCAGCACCGTCCGCACCACTTGGGCGGGCGTCGCCCCGACCGCCAGCAGCAGCCCCAACTCCCGCTTCCGCTGCAGCACCGAGATGAGCAGCGACGTGACGACCCCGAGCGCGGCCACGATGCCGACCACGATCTGCTGTAGATGCACCAGCTTGTACACCCGGTCGATCAGGTCGCCGACCATCCGCCGCAGGGCGGAGCGGTCGGCCGAGAAGTACCCGCGGTCGGCGGCGAACTGCACCACCCGCTCGCGGGCCGCCTGGGTCGCCTCCGCACTCTCGCGGGTGACGAACACGTGAACGATGTCGATCTGGTTGTCGCGGAACAGCCGGGCGTACACCTTGCGGTCGATGAACAGCGTGCCCTGGCTCCACGAGAAGTCCGTCACCGTGTCCAGGACGGCGAGCGGCACCGGCCCGTTCGGCCCCTGCAGGGTGATGGTGTCGCCCGGCCGCACCCCGTGCCGGACGGCGAAGTTGTCCGAGACGAGCACCCCGTTCGTGTGCGGCAGCCGGCGGTACTTGTCCAGTTGCGGCAGGCCGTCCGGCCCCCGCTTCTGGCTCGGGTCGATGAACCGGTCGGTGTCGATGGCCGTCAGGAACACCACCGTGCCGTTGAACTCCGGCCGCACGTACCGGATGCCGGCCGCCGCCTCCACGCCCGGGATGCGGGCCACGTCGTCCACCAGCGTCGCGTCGCTCGGGGCCATCGAGCTGACCGCCTCGGTCACGTTGCCGGCGGCCACGAACTGGTCGGCCTGGATGATCTCGTCCAGCCACCGCATCACCGGCTCCTCGTTGCTCCGGCTGACGCCCGCCGTCTGGATCATCACCGCCACCCCGGCGCCGAGCGCGCCGATCACCAGCCCGGTGCGGCCGGGGCTGCGGATCAGGTTGTCGGCGGCCAGCCGCGACTCGACCGACAGCACCCGCCGCATCAGCGGGTGCAGCATCTGCACCCCGACGCCGACCACGATCGGGGCGGCGAGCAGCAGCCCGACCAGCGCCGTCACCATGCCGCCGAACGCACCGACTCGCTCGGGCAGCTCGTTCCGCGTCAGGATCATGCCCACCCCGCTGGCCACCAGGCTGATGCACACCACCCGGTGGGCCACCCGCCACGCCCCGCTGACCGCGCCGGGGGTCCGCCGCACGGCGTCGGCCGGGTCTTGCGACGCCGCCTGAACGGCCGGGATGACGGCGGCGAGCAGGGCGGTGGCGAGGCCGGCGGCGCACGCCAGCAGCATGGTCGCCGTCGTCGGCACCGCCGGGTTCGCCGCCGGGTTGGTGAACAGGTTCTGCATCTCGTCCCGGATCAGCTCCAGGGCGAACCGGGCCATACCGATGCCGAGCGGGATGCCGACCGCCCCGCCGAGCAGCCCGAGGACGGCGGCGGCCACCAGGAACACCAGCACCACCTGCGGGCGGGTGGCGCCGATGGACCGCAGGATGCCGATGTCGTGCCGCCGCTCGGCGACGGTCACGGCCAGCGAGTTGTACACCAGGAACAGGCCGACCACCATCGCCCCGACCGAGCACATGGTGAACCCGATCTGGATGCCGCCGACCACCTGCCGGGTGCTCTGCCCCTGGTCCTCGGGGGTGCGGACGAACGCCCGCCCGCCGACCACCTCGTCCACCGCCGCCTTCACCACCGCCCTGTCGGCGGTCGGGGTCATAAGCACGTCGATGCGGTTCACCCGCGGGGCGTCCGGGCGGAGGAAGTGCGCCGCCTGGTCGATCTCCATGCCCAGCACGTTCGGCCCGAGGACGGCGAGCGGGCTGTCGACGGAGTAATCCACCACCGCCACCGGCGTGTACTCGTTCTGCCGCCCGCCGTACCGCACCACCAGCGGTGCGTCCGCCGACGCCCGCACCCGCACCCACTCGTCGTGCAGCGCCCGGCTGAGCACGACCACCTTGCCGGACAAGGCGCGGAAGGCGGCGGCGGCGGACAGTTCGATGCGGCTGAACCGGGCCTTGTACGCGTTGTCGCCGGACAGCACCTCGAACGGGTCGTGCGCCGGGTCGAGCTGGTGCTTGGCCAGTTCCACGCCGAGCAGCACCGCCGCCCGGTTGTCCTGTTGCGGCAGGTACACCTTGTCCACCACCACCGGCTGCACCGACTCGACGCCGGGGATGTTCGCCCGGCGGATCTCGTCGCCGAGCACCCGCTCGACGCCCATCTCCCCGTTGTTCACGAACAGGTCGCCGATGCCCAGCGGGGTGGTGTTGTTCGCCGCCGCCGCCTCGATGCACCGGTTCAGGATGCGGGTGGACACCAGCGTCGCCACCCCGAGCGCGATGCTGAGCACGATCAGACCGGCCCGGTCCCACCGCTGGACCAGGTACCGCAGGCTGAGCAGTCGGAACACGGTTCGCATCGTGCGCCTTGTGAAGGGAGCCGGCACACTCCGTGTGCCGTTTCTGGGAATCACGACGGCACCCGGAGTGTGCCTACCACTCACCCGACCAGCGCCCGCTCGCGGACCGGCTCATCCGATTCGATCAGGCCGTCGCGGATCTTGACCAGTCGGGTGCCGAACGCGGCCGCGGTCGGGTCGTGTGTCACCATGACCACGGCACGGCGACCCGGCTCCGGCAACTCGGCCAGCAGCCCGAGGATCTCCCGGCTGGTGGCGGTGTCCAGGTTGCCGGTCGGCTCGTCGCACAGCACCGCCTCGGGGTCGGACACGAGTGCGCGGGCGACGGCCACCCGCTGCATCTCCCCGCCGGACATCTCCTCCGGGAAGTGGTCGGCCCGGTGCGCCAGCCCGACCCGCTCCAGGCACTCGCACGCACGGGTCATGGCCGTGCGGCGGTCCACCCCATCTAGCAGTAACGGTAGTGCCACATTCTCCCCGCCGCTGAGGGTGGGGAGTAGGTTGAACGCTTGGAACACGAACCCGATCTTCGTCCGCCGCAGCAGCGACCGCTCGCGGTCGGACAGGACTTGCAGGTCGCGGCCCTGGAACACCGCCCGGCCGGTGCTCGGGGTGTCGAGCGCGCCCATCAGGTGCATGAGGGTGGATTTGCCCGACCCGCTCGGCCCCATGATGGTGACGAACTCGCCGCCGGCGACCGTCATGCTCACCCCGCGGACGGCGTTCACCACCCGCCGCCCCTGGTCGTAGGTCTTGGTCACGTCGATGAGTTCGATCATGGGGTGGTGCCTGTGGGTGAGGCGGGTGGGTTGGTGACCGTTCGTCCGGTGAGCCGATCCAGTTCGGCAAAAATATGGCCGAGTACGGTGGGTTCGACCACCCCAATCCGGTTGCGGAAGCGGCGACGGTCCAGCGCACGAGCCTGAAACACGAGCACAACAGACGGCTTTAGCAACCCGTTCATCGCAGTCGGTACGACCGTGACGGTGCCGGGGAAGCGCGCGTTCGCCGGTTGACCCGTGACTGGAACCACCAGCGCGACGCCGACCGCCCCGGCGTAGGAATCGTCCTGAATGACAATCGCCGGGCGACGACCGGCTTGCTCGTGACCGTTCGAGGGCGGAAAATCGACCCAGTACATCTCACCCGGAGTCACGCGCGATCTCCCCTTCGCCCCAGTCGATCATCGCCCAGGCTTCGTCGCCGAGTTGCTCCCACCCGTCGTACTCAGCCTGCTCCTCCGGGGTGAATACCGTCGGGAGTAGGCGAAACTCGACGGCCGTGCCGTCAGCCAGTTGGGCTCCGGTCTCGGGCACGATGACGCCGTTCTTCACCACGCCGCGGAGGAGTCGAACGCTCTCGCCCATGATGCACCTCACGATGTCAGCTTGCGGTACTTCATCTTCGTCGGCCGCTCGGCGGCGTCGCCCAGGCGGGCCTTCCGCTGCTCCTCGTACACCTGGAAGTTGCCCTCGCACCACGTCACCTGCCCGTCGCCCTCGAACGCCAGAATGTGCGTGGCGAGGCGGTCGAGGAACCAGCGGTCGTGGCTGATCACCACCGCACACCCGGCGAAGTTCTCCAGCGCGTTCTCCAGCGCCCGCAGGGTGTCCACGTCCAGGTCGTTCGTCGGCTCGTCGAGCAGCAGCAGGTTGCCGCCGCTCCGCAGCAGCTTCGCCAGGTGGATGCGGTTCCGCTCCCCGCCGGAGCAGTTGCCGACGATCTTCTGCTGGTCCGGCCCCTTGAAGTTGAACCGGGCTACGTACCCGCGGCTGGCCACCTTCTGCTTGCCGAGCATGATGTAGTCGGTCCCGCCGGTGATCTCCTCGAAGATCGTCTTGTCCGGGTTCAGGCTCTCGCGGCTCTGATCCACGTAGGCGATGTTCACCGTCGGGCCGACCGTCAGCGCGCCGCCGTCCGGCTTCTCCTGGCCGACGATCATGCGGAACAGCGTCGTTTTCCCCGCCCCGTTCGGTCCGATGATGCCGACAATCCCCCCTTTGGGCAGGTTGAACGACAGGTTGTCGAACAGCACGTTGTCGCCGAACGCCTTCTTCACCCCCTCCGCCCGGATGACCAGATCGCCGAGCGGGGCACCCGGCGGGATCTGGATTGAGAGTTCTTCGTCCCGCTCGTCCATTTCTTGCGCCTGCATCTTCTCGATGGACGCCAGACGCGCCTTGCTCTTGGCCATGCGGGCCTTCGGCGAACTCTTCGCCCACTCCAGTTCGCGGGCCAGGTGCTTCTGCTGGGCCGACGCCTGCTTCTCCTCCACCTCCAACCGCTTCTTCTTCTGCTCCATCCAGGTCGAGTAGTTCCCCTCCCACGGGATGCCCCGGCCGCGGTCCAGTTCCAGAATCCACTGGGCCACGTTGTCCAGGAAGTAGCGGTCGTGGGTGACGGCCACCACCGCCCCCTTGTACTGCTGGAGGTGGCGTTCGAGCCAGTACACGGACTCGGCGTCGAGGTGGTTGGTCGGCTCGTCGAGCAGCAGCAGGTCGTGGTTTTGCAGGAGGGTCTTGCACAGGTAGACGCGGCGCTTCTCGCCACCGGAGAGCCGGTCCACCAGCGCGTCCGGCGGCGGCAGCCGCATGGCGTCCATCGCCATCTCGAGTTGGCGGTCGATGTTGTAGGCGTCGGCCGCGTCGATCTTCGCCTGCAGCGCCTCCATCTGGTTGGACAG
>CANJKY010000061.1 GCA_947474875.1 Gemmataceae bacterium | reverse complement strand
TCGCCCCGTTGGACCATTTCTGTCAGCAGCCTCGACCATGCCGGCGGGCGTTTCGGTATACGCACGATCACGACCTCGGCGGTATCTTTTGGTTTCGTCAAAACCAAAAGATACCGCCGGAATGGCGTAAATCAATGCCTCTGAAGCAGCTTCGCCGCCACCGCGTCGGGGTCGTACACGCAGCCGCCCCACACGCCGCCGCTGGCGTGCTGAAGCGCTGCCCACAGCCGCGTGTCGGCCGGTAGGCCGGGGTCGGCGGCCAAATCCGGCCGCGGGCTGCGCCTCGCCAGTTCCGCCGTGCCCCAGGCCACACCCTTCACCCCGGATTCGTCGCCGACCAGATCGACCGTGCCCTCCAGTTTGGTGCGGTCGATGACGATCTGAATGCGGTCGCCGTCGCGGAGCTTGCCGATCGGCCCGCCGGCCAGCGCCTCCGGCGACACATGCCCGATGCACGCCCCGGTGCTCACCCCGCTGAACCGGGCGTCGGTCAGCACCGCGATCTGCTTGCCCCACGGCAGGAACTTGAGCGCGCTCGTCACCTGATACGTCTCCTCCATGCCCGAGCCGAGCGGCCCGCGACAGCACAGCACCAGCACGTCGCCGGGCACCACGTGCTTCTCCCCCTGCCCCTTCAGCGCGGCGATGGCCGCCTTCTCGGTGGTGAACACCTTCGCCGGGCCGGTCTTGCGGTACACCCCGTCGGCGTCTACGACTGACGGGTCAATCGCGGTGGATTTGATCACCGCCCCGTCCGGGCACAGGTTGCCGCGGGGGAAGGTCACGGTGCTGGTGAGGCCGCGCTTCTTCGCCGCGTCCGGCGACATGATGACCGTGTCCGGGTCGATGCGGTCCTTCGTGAACAGGTGGTCGCGGAGCCGCTTGCGGCGGTCGGACGCCTGCCACCACTCCAGCACCTTGCCGAGCGGCTCGCCGGTGACGGTGAGCGCGCCGAGGTCCAACATCCCCAGTTCCCGCAGGTGCAGCATCACCTCCGGCACCCCGCCGGCGAGGAACACGCGAACCGTCGGGTGCCCGACCGGGCCGTTCGGCAGGGCGTCCACCAGCCGCGGAACCTTGCGGTTCACGGCGGTCCAGTCGTCCACCGTCGGCCGCTTCACCCCGGCGTGGAAGGCGACGGCCGGCGTGTGCAGCAGCAGGTTGGTGCTGCCGCCGAACGCGGCGAACACGGCCAGCGCGTTCTTGAACGCGGCATCGGTGAGGACGTGCTTCGTGATGATGCCCCGCTTCTGCATCGCCACCAGCGCTTTCGCGCTCCGCCGGGCCATGTCGAGCCAGATCGGTTGACCGGACGGCGCGAGCGCCGAGTGCGGCAGACTCAGCCCCAGCCCTTCGCCGACCACCTGACTCGTCGCCGCCGTGCCGAGGAACTGACACCCCCCGCCGGGCGACGCGCACGCGTGGCACCCTGCCTCCGCCGCCTGATCGAGCGTCATCACCTCGTTCGCGTACCGGGCGCCGATGGTCTGCACCTTGCCCGTGTCCTCTTCCCCGACTTCGCCGGCCAGCATCACCCCGCCGGGCACCAGGATGGTCGGCGTGTCGTGCTGCGCGGCCAGTGCCATCATCATCGCCGGCAGCCCCTTGTCGCACGTCGCCACCCCCATCACCCCGGCCCGGGTGGGCAGGCTCCGCATCAGCCGCCGCAGCACCGTCGCCGCGTCGTTGCGGTACGGCAGGCTGTCGAACATGCCGGGCGTGCCCTGGGTGCGGCCGTCGCACGGGTCCGTCACGGCGCCGGCAAACGGGATCGCCCGCTGGGCCTTGAACTCCTCCGCCGCGGCTTTCACCAGCAGCCCGACCTCCCAGTGCCCGCTGTGGAACCCGAGCGCAATGGGCGAGCCGTCCTCGGCTCGCATCCCGCCGTGCGTGGACAGGATCAAGAACTCCTTCCGCCCGAGCAGCTCCGGTTGCAGCCCCATGCCGACGTTCTGCGTCCACCCGAACAGGTCGCCGCTCGGCGCGTGCCGTAGCAGTTCGTCCGTCACCGGCAGCTTGCCGCCAGGCCCCTTCGTGGTGCTGGTGAGGGTGTAGACCGAGTCGTCGGTGGTCTCGACGAGGCTGGCGAACGCGGACATGAGGGAACCCGAAACGAGGTAGGCGGGTGACGCCCCGCTCGCAGACAGGATACGACGGCTGGCCGGCTCGCCACGCCGGTGGAACGGGTGAACGCGGCGGTCGGAAAATTCTCCCTCTGGCGGCGGAATCCGCTTCCCTCCCGGCAACCACGCGAGTACGATCTCACAACCCCACCCACATTCCCCCGACCGCGGATGAGTCACTCCAGGTGCTTCCGCTGCGGTGCGCTCACCGACTCGGTGCTGCCCGCCACCCTGTGCGTCACCTGCCACGGGCGGGAGGACGAGACGCAACGGCCGCCGGCGGCGGCCACCAACGCGCCGACCGCCGCTTTCGCCCCGCCGACGACGGACGCGGTCACCCAGACGAACCCGGCCGACCCGTTCGGGGTGCTGCCGGCCGGCGGGTACCGGTACGGGCGGCTGCTCGGCCAGGGCGGGATGGGGTGCGTGTACCAGGCGGTGCGGGTGTCCACCGGCCAGACCGTCGCCATCAAGAAGCTGCGGGCCGAGCGGTACTTCCCCGGGTTGATCCAGCGGTTCGTGCAAGAGGCGCACATCCTGTCCCGGCTGGACCACCCGAACGTGGTCCGGCTGCTCGACTTCGTACCCGCCGCCGGCGACCCGCACATCGTCATGGAGTTCGTCGACGGCCAGTCCCTGGCCGACCGGGTCGTAGACGGTCGCCCGCTGGCGGCGGACACCGCCGCCCGGCTGATCGCCGACGCCGCCCGCGGGGTACAGGCCATCCATGACGCCGGCATCATCCACCGCGACCTGAAGCCGGGCAACCTGCTGCTCACCGCCGACGGCCGGGTGAAGGTGACGGACTTCGGGCTGGGCAAGCTGACCGAGGCGGACGACGGGCTGACGGTGGTCGGCGGGCCGGTCGGCGGCACGCCGGGGTACTCGGCCCCGGAGCAGGTGGCCGAGTCCGGGGCGAGCGACGCCCGCACCGACGTGTGGGGGCTGGGCGCCTGCCTGTACGCCGCGCTGACCGGCCGCCCGCCGTTCATGGTCGGCCGGGCCAACCTGACGCGGGTGCTGTCCGACCCGCTCCTCCCGCCGCGGGCGTTCAACCCGCACGTCCCGCCGGTGCTGGACGCCATCGTGTGTAAGTGTCTGGAGAGGGACCCGGACCTCCGCTACCAGTCGGCGGCCGCCCTGGCCGACGACCTGGACCGCTACCGCCGCGGGGAGTCCACCGTCGCCCGGCCGCTGCCGTGGGCCACGCGGACATGGCGGCGGGCGCGACAGGTGCCGCGGGCGACGGCGGCGGCGTGGGCGATGACGGCGGCGGCCGTCGCCGTGGCGGTGACGCTCGCCGGGTTCGCTCCCCCGCGGGACGGGGCGGGGCCACCGACGGACATACTCCGCGAGGACCGCCCGTTCACCCTGGTGCCGCGGGGCAAGCCGGTCACGACCGAGTGGCTGTTCGGGGAGGTGCCGATCGCCCTCCGCGCAGACGGGTCCGAGGTGGCTTTCTTTCGAACGGGCAACGGCCCGTCCGCCGTCCTGTTCCGCCCGCAGGCCGACAGCGGGTACCGGCTGGAAGCGGACCTGCGGCACATCCCGCCCGCCATCCCGATCGCGTCGTGTGCCGGGCTGATCTTCGCCCACCAACAGTCCACCACCGCCGGCGGGACGACCGACACGTTCCTGTCCGTCGATTTCTGCGATGCCGACGCCGTTGCGGCCGGCGGCCCGCCCGGCCCGCAGCGGGCGATGCTTCGACTCCATTACTACCACACCCTCCCGGGCGGTAAGCCTAACGGTTCACACATGTGCCAGGTGGGCAAGACGGTCATCCGGTTCACCCCCGCCCAGGCCCAGCCCGGCCCGTGGCGGCGGATCACCGCCGAGGTGACCCCCGCCGGGGTGACGGTGCGGTGGCGGGGCGACGCCGACGACCTGACGGCCAACACGGAACTGCTGACGCAGGTGACGGCGGCCGACATCAACGCCGAGATGCGGTCCAAACAGGAGGAGTTGCGAATGGTCGCCAAGGATCTGGCCCGACCGATCGACCGGGACGTGCAGGTGAAGTGGAACCCGCGCGGCGGGGTCGGGGTGTGGGCCACCAGGGCCGAGTTGGAATTCCGCAACGTGACCTTCACCCCTCTCATCACCAAGTAGAGAATCGCCCGTGTCCCTGTTCATCACCAACCCGGCCGCCAACGGCGACCCGTTCCCCGCCACCATCACCGGCACCTACGACACCGGCGGCGGCGGCGGCGGGACGCCCGGCGCGTGCGCCATCCCGATCGGGCTGGGCGTCACCGTCACGGTGACGAAGACGAGCAACCCGGGCTACTCGAACGTGCAGAACGCCGCCCTGGTATGCACGACCAACTCCGCCGGCACCTGGAGTTGCCCAAAGCCGACCGACCTCGTGGCCGGCCAGAACGACTACAAGATCGCCGCCACGTCGAGTGCGGGCAGCGACTCGAAGTCGAACATCACCACCTGACGCGGATGAGCTCGCACACCTGCCCCCGCTGCGGCGTCGTCACCGACCCGGTGTTGCCGGGCGGCCTGTGCGTCACCTGCCACGGGCGGGCGGACGACACCCGTCAGTCCGTGTCCGTCGTCGCCGACGCCCCCACCCCGTCATTCGACCCGGACACCGCCGGCACCTTCACCTTCGCCACCCCGACCGACACCACCGTCACCCACGGGGAGGCCGGGGCCGACCCGTTCGGGGTGCTGCCGGCCGGCGGGTATGTGTACGGCGAGGTGCTGGGCACCGGCGGCATGGGGTGCGTGTACCAGGCGGTGCGGGTGTCCACCGGCCAGACCGTCGCCATCAAGAAGCTGCGGGCCGAGCGGTACACCCCCAGCCTGCTCCGCCGGTTCGTACAGGAGGCCCGCATCCTGTCCCGGGTGGACCACCCGAACGTGGTCCGCCTGCACGACTTCGTGCCCGACCCCGGCGACCCGCACATCGTCATGGATTTCGTCGACGGGTGTTCGCTGGCCGACCGGCTGGCCGACGGGAAGGTTCTGCCCCCGGGCGAAGCCGCCCGGCTGATGGCCGACGCCGCCCGCGGGGTGGCCGCCGCCCACGCCGCCGGGGGGATTCACCGCGACCTGAAGCCGGGCAACCTGCTGGTGACGAAGGCCGACCAGATCAAGGTGTCCGACTTCGGGCTGGGCAAGCTGACCGACCCGGGGGATGGGCTGACGCTGACCGGGGACGGCCAACTGGTCGGCGGCACGCCCGGGTACATGGCCCCCGAGCAGATCGACGAGACGGCCCCGGCGTGCGACGCCCGCACCGACGTGTGGGGGCTGGGCGCCTGCCTGTACGCCTGCCTGGTCGGCAGGCCGCCGTTCCCGACCGGCACCAAGAACGCCACGCGGGTGCTGTCCGACCCGCTGGTGCCGCCGCGGAGCGTGAAGCCGGCCGTGCCGCCGGTGCTGGACGCCGTGGTGTGCAAATGCCTGGAGCGCGACCCGGCGAACCGGTACCCGACGGCGGCGGACGTGGCCGCCGACCTGGACCGGTACCTGCGGGGGGAGTCCACGGTCGCCAAACCCCTGCCGTGGGCGACACGGGTCTGGCGGCGGGCGCGGGGCGTCCACCGCGGGCTGGTGGTGGCGTGGGCGGTGGCGGCGATCGCGGGGGTGATCGCCCTCCTGGCCACACCCCGCCCGCCGCGGGACCTAACGACGATACAGCCACTCGCCACTGGCGGAGAGGAGAAGGCCGACGCCCTCGCGACGCTGGAAGCCGAGTTCAAGGCCGGGCGGACGGTCACGCTGGTGCCGGAGAAGGGGTTACCGAGGTGGAGCGAGTGGGTGGACGGCGGTCCGGACGTGCACCCCTCGCGGCTGGGGGACGAAGCCGCCGAGGTGGAAACGATCACGCTGGGCGCCCTAAAACTGTTCGCCCGGCCGGGCGACCGCTACCGGATCGAACTCGAACTGCGGCACCTGAGCGGGTTCGTGAGAGCCAACCCGTTGGCCACCTGGGTGGGGGTGTTTTTCGCACACACCCGGGCGGCGGGGGCCGAGGGGAGCGGAGAACTCCTGGATTCCATGATGGCGGTCAAGTTCGCCGACATCGACCTGACGCTCCCGGATCGGGGGCAGCCCACCCCCCAGCCGCTGAACTTCGCCTACTGGAACCTGTACCGCCCCCACGCCGGCTCGCCCCGCTGGACGAGCCACCACGTGCTGCCGGACGGGCTCCGGTTCGCCGCCTCGCCGACTCTGCCCGGCCCGTGGCGGCGGCTGGTGGTGGACGTCACCCCGGACGGCGTTCACGCCCGATGGTACGAGGCCGCCGCCCCCCCGCTCCCCGACCCGCTGGAGATGGGGGTGACGGCCGGAAAACTGGGAGACGTACTGCGGGATGTGAAAGCGGGGATCGAGGCCAAACGGCGTGTCGGACTGAAAAGCGAGAACCCGGCGATGTTCCCGACTCGATGGGAGCCGAACGGCGGCATCGGGTTGTTGTGCAGCGGGTCCGCTCTGGCGTTCCGCAACGTGGCCATCACCCCACTCAACCCCTGACCACACGAGGCGAGCGAATGCTGTCGATCACCATCGGATCTCCGGCCAACAACGGTGCCCTGCCGGCGACGATCACGGGCAGGTACGATCTGTCCCCCACCCCGCCCCCGGCCTCAGACTCGAACGCTCGGGGGCGTGCGGGGACGCCCGCGCCCCCGCTGCCGGTGTTCACCGTGGTGATCACCAACGCCGACCCGCATAACCCGGTGTCGTACGCCCTGACCGCCGACCCGCTGAACGGCGACTGGACCGCCCCGGTGCCGGCAGGCCTGCCCGACTTCAACGGGTACATCATCGTGGCGGTGCTGACTTACAACGGCAACTCGGACAGCGCCGTCGTGACCGGGGTTCACAAGCCGTAGTGTCACCCGCCCGCCTCCGCCCGCCGGTACCGGTAGCCCACGTCCACCTGCTCGAACCCGAGCGCGTGGCAGATGCCGATGCCGGCCGGGTCGTCCGCCCACACCTGCAGCTCGGCCACCGCGTAGAACTGCTCCTGCAACAGCTTGAGCACGCTGGCGAGCAGGAATTTCGCCAGCCCCTGCCGCCGCAGGTGCGCGCGGATCTCCACGTCGAAGATGCCGGTGGCCGGCTTGTTCCACCGCCACCCGAACCCCTCCAGGTCCCAGTTCACCAGCCGCCCGGCCGGCGCGCCGGTCATCCGGTCCACCACCCGGAACTCGGTCGGCTCCAGCACCCCCCACACGCACTCCTCCCACCAGTTCTGGCTGACCGTCGGGCGGATCATCTGGATGTCGAACCGCCGCCGCAGGCCGACGAACCGCCCGTCGGCCACGTCCACCGGCTTGTCCAGCGGCCGCTGGAACACCAGGTGCCCCTCCCCCCGCTCGTACCCCATCGCTTTCAGGAACGCGTCCGCGTCCGGCTCGCTGGCCAGGATGCCCGGCGAGTTCGCCCCGCCGTACAGCCCGAACAGGTACGGGTTGTAAGGCCGTTGTGAGCCGACCACCACCACGTCCGCCCCGCGGCCCCGCAGCCACTCCTCCGACCGGCGGAGCAGTTCGCGGCCGATGCCGCGGCGGCGGTACGCCGGCCGCACCAGCACGCAACACACCACCCCGCCGGTGTCCTGGGCGGTGCGGTCCTCGGTCGGGCCGAACCCGCTCAGGGCGAACCCGGCGATCTTGCGGTCGGCGTCCGGGTCTTCGGCCACCAGCAGGGCGTCCGGGGTGAAGAACGGCTTGCTCAGGATCCAGCGGTCGAACGGGGCGGGGGTGCGGAGGGGGTACGCGCCGCGGCCGGTGAGAACCTCGTTCCACACCTCCATGAGGGCGGGCGGGTCGGTGTTGCGGAACGGGCGGTAGTGCATACGGCACGGCGGCGGCCGGAGCGGGTGCGGATAATATACCCCCCGCCCCGCCGGCCGCAACCGACCGCCCCTCTTCCGTGGCACCGGCGGCCCGCCGGTGGGGACGGATCACCGGCGGGCCGCCGGTGCCACGGAAGAGGGGGCAATGGCAACTACAGGTGGATCATGAATCGTGTCACATTCATACTCCTCGCCCTGCTCCCGCTGCTCGCCGCCGCCGACTGGCCGGGGTTCCTCGGCCCCACCCGCGACGGGCAGTCGGCCGAGATCGGGCTGAACTGGGACTGGGCGAGGAGCAAACCGGTCACAGACTGGTCGTTCGACGTGGGTGGCGGGAACGCCGGGCCGGTGGCGGCCGGCGGGGTGGTGTTTGTGTTCCACCGCCTCGGCGACGAGGAGATGCTGACCGCGCTGGCCGCCGACACCGGCAAGCCGAAATGGACTTACAAGGCCACCGCCCGCGGCGCCGACGGCCCGCAGGTGGCCCCGCTGGTGGTGAAGGACACCGTGTTCGCGCTGGGGTACGGCGGCAAGCTGCACGCGGTACACGCCAAGACCGGCGAGAAGGTGTGGGTGCAGGACCTGTGGAAGGAGTACGCCCCGCCGGAGGGGTACTTCGGCGTCGGAGCGGGGCTGCTGCACGTGGGCGGCAAGCTGATCGTGAACGTGGGGGCGAAAGGGGCGGGTATCGTGGCGTTCGACGCGGCCACCGGAAAAGAAGTGTGGAAGGCGACGGACGACCCGCCGAGTTACAGCACCCCGACGGCGATCGACATCGGCGGCAAGCCGCACGCGGTCGTGTTCACCCGCACCGGGCTGGTGGTGCTGAACGCGGGCACCGGTGAAGTGAAGTACAAGCACCGGCACCGCTCGCGGATCGACGCCAGCGTGAACGCCGCCACCCCGCTGGTGTGGAAGGACGAGGTGTTTCTTTCCGCCCAGTACGGCACCGGGGCGGTGCTGCTGCGGCTGAGCGGGAAGGAGCCGGAGGAGGTGTGGGCGAACGACACCAGCCTGTCGTGCCAGTACGACACCCCGGTGCGGGTGGGCGAATTCCTGTACGGCGTCCACGGCCGGCAGGACACCGGCGCCGCCGACCTGGTGTGCGTGGAGTGGAAGACGGGGGCGGTGAAGTGGAAGCAACCGCGGTTCGGGGTGGCCCACCTGATCGCCGTGGACGGCGGCATCCTGGCGCTGACGGAAGTCGGCGAGCTGATGCGGTTCGACGCCAGCCCGAAAGGGTACACCGAGCGGGCAAGGGCGGCGGTGCTGGACGGCTTGACGCGCGCCGCCCCGGCGCTGGCCGACGGTCGGCTGTACCTGCGGAACGAGTCGAAACTGGTCGCGGTGAAGCTGAAATAACCCACGGGATTCCCCCATGCGTGCCGCCGTCATCCCCGCGTTCGGGCTGGACAACCTGACCGTCGCCGACCGCCCGGAGCCGACCGTCGGGCCGGGGCAGGTGCTCGTCGCCGTGAAAGCGGTGTCTCTCAACTACCGCGACCTGATGGTGGCGAAAGGGCAGTACAACCCGCGGATGCCGCTGCCCCGCGTGCCGTGCTCCGACTGCGCCGGTGAGGTGATCGCCGTCGGTGAGGGTGTGGTGTCCGTGAAAGTCAGCGACCGGGTGTGCGGTACGTTCATGCAGGACTGGGCGGACGGCCAGTTGAGCGAGTCAGCGGCGAAGTCGGCGCTCGGCGGGGCGATCGACGGCGTGCTGGCCGAGCGGGTGGTGTTGAACGAAACGGGCGTGGTGCCGATCCCGGATCACCTGGGTTTTGAGGAAGCCGCGACGCTGCCGTGCGCCGCCGTCACCGCCTGGAACGCCCTTACCACCGACTTCGACGTGGCCGGCAAGACTGTGCTGCTCCAGGGCACCGGCGGGGTGTCGGTGTTCGCGTTGCTGTTCGCCAAGACGCTCGGGGCACGGGTGTTCATCACCTCCGGCAGCGACGACAAGCTGGCCCGTGCGTTGCAAATGGGCGCCGACGCCGGGGTGAACTACAAGACCACGCC
>CANJKY010000060.1 GCA_947474875.1 Gemmataceae bacterium | reverse complement strand
GTGGTACCCGCCGTCTCGGACGGTGAACAGCATGGGTACGTCCAGCAGGTAGCGGACCCACCGGTCGAACGACAGCCCGTCCTCCAGCAGGTGTTCCAGCAACCCGGACCGGTCCGGGTCCATACCCAGCCACACCCGCCCGCGGAAAGACACCCACCCGGTCGGCTCGCCACCGTACAGCGGGCTGTTCCCCCACACCGCGTTCACCACCGGGCCGAGGGTGAGGGCGACGGCGAACTTCCGCACCGCGTCCGCCTCGTCGGCGTAGTCGAACGCCGTCTGGGTGCTGGCCGTCGCCTGCATCATGTGGGCGGCCTTCGGGCCGCGGGCCGGCAGGTACTCGGCCATCAGCCGGTGCCGGCGGCGGACCGGCGGGGGGATGTCCTCGACGCGGGTGAACGGCGTCACCCCGGCGGCCACCCACGCCACCCGGTCCGGATCGACGACCGCCCGCACCTCGTCCCGGTGCCGGTGCAGTTCGACCGCCAGTTCGCCGACGTGCCGCACCGGTGGGGTGGAGAATTCCACCTGCCCGCCCGGCTCGAGCGACACCGCCGCCCCGCCGCGGGTGAGCATCACCAGCCGCTCGTTCCGGTAGTGCGGCTGCCAGCCGAACCGCTCCACCAGCGCCTGCAGGATGTCGCGGATGCCGCCCGGCTCGTCGTAGGCCAGCGGCCGGCCGGTCGCCCGCTCGACGGCGAACTTCTCGAACTCGGCCCCCACCCGCCAGTCGGCCGGCGGTTTGCCCCCGCGGTGGAAGTACTCGGGCAGGTCGGCCAGTTTCAGAGGTGGCAAACTCCCGTCCGCCCCCGCATCGGGCAGGGTGGTACTCATGAGCGATTCCGCCGGCTGGTGATCGGGAGAGGTGGGTACACTAGTCCGCTCAACTCCCGGTATCAAGACGACGGGAGCGGCCGACGATGTTCCCGGCCGTTAGAACTCCGTCTGTCGTAGGCTGCGTGCCCCGGCTCGTAGAGGCAGCCAGACGGCCAGTGCCGCCGCGATCAGCGCGACGGGCACGCCGGCGAACGCCCACCACGGGTAGAACTCGCCGCGTTCGAGCACCGTCGCCCGGAACCCGGCCACGTGTAGCGGCACCGCCAGCGCCACCACGATCAGCAGCAGGTACCCCAGCCCGACGATCATGTTCACCGTCCCGCCGAACCCGACCACGATCTTGCTCGGGTCGGTTTCGCGGAAGTTGGGCATCGCCGCCCCCAGCCCGACGTTCAGCGCGCTCAGCCCGACGGCGATCAGCACCGCCGCCAGCAGGTGCATGCCCACCCCGACGGCGTCGATGCCGAGCAGCAGATCGCCGAGCAGGGTGAGGCCGACGGACACCAGCAGCGTGCCGGTGGCGGCGAACGCGAACTTGCCGGTCAGCACCTGCTCGCGGCGGATGGGCATCAGCCCGAGGATCCAGAACTTCCGCCCCTCCAGGCTCATCAGCGGGTAGATGAACCGGCTCAGCCCGGCGCACACCAGCACGGCGGTGCCGCTCAGGTTCACCAGGCTGATCACGTACCGGTCCATGCCGACGATGTCGCCCTTGTAGAACTGGCGGAAGTTGGACGCCCCGAGCAGCATCAGCCCGCCGAAGATGAACAGCAGCACCCACTGCGTCGGGTCGCGGCGAAACGTGCGGAAGTCCTTCACCACCAGGATGCGGGTGGGCCGCGGCAGGTAGCCCACCAGCAGTTCCATCAGCCGGTCGAGCGGGTGATTCGCACGGTACACCTGGCGGTCGCGTCCGCGGCCGGCGATGCGGTCGAACGCCGGGCGGTACAGCCGGCGGGCGGTGTACGCGGCCACCAGGTACGCCAGCAGCCCGTTGCTCCAGATGAGGGCGAGCGGCTGGCCGACGTTCTCCGGGTTGCCGCTGGCCGCGGCCATCAGCCCGGTGGTCATCCAGTGGCTGGGCACCAGCGGGTGCTGGGTCAGGGCGAACTGCCCGAGCAGCCCGGTCACCTCGTCCTTCTTCCCGCCGCTCTTCAGCGCTGACCGCGCCGCCAGCGCGGCCCGCACCCCCCACCCCCCGCCGACCAGCACCAGCACCGCGATCAGCGCGGCGATCGCCTGCTTACGGTTCCGCGGCAGGAACCGCACCAGCAGCAGGCAGACGATGGCCGACACCGCCCCCGGCAGGATGACGAACCCGAGCAGGTACGGCAGCAGCAGGGCGTAGTAGTACCACGGCACGCCGGTCACCAGCCCGTAGGCGATCAGGATGGGCAGGCCGAGGATGAGGAACGCCCACGAGCTGAACGCCACCGCCGCCTGGAACTTGGCGGCGAAGATGTGGTCGGCGTGGGCCGGTGTGGCGAGCAGGAACCGGGCCTCCGGCGAGGTGAACAGGCTGGCGTACAGGATGATGCCGGTGCTGAACAGCAGCATCCCGCCGAGGGTGAAGAACATCAGGTCGTACAGCCAGGAGATGACCAGCCCCTTCATCGGCACCTTGTACTGCGGGCTGAACAGCTCGGAGAACCCGTAGAACGCCAGCGCGAACACGAACGCGGCCACGACGGCGCTGGTGCCGAGCATGGTGAGCAGCCGGATGCGGCCGGACTGGAGGGCGACGGTGAGCGAGTTGCGGAGCTGCCACGTCCTCAGGCGGCGGAACACCGCCGCCTGATCGACGGCGATCGGCCGCGGGGCCGGGGCGGGGCGGGTGGTCAGCGGGGCGAGGGTGCTGGACATGCGGGGTCCGGGAAGCGGCCGGTACCCGCCATTTTAGCTGATGGACCCGTTCGGCCGCAGCAACTTCGCGTCGAACCCGTGCGGCAGCAGTTCCCGCACGGTGAACGTGCGGCGGTCGCCCCGCAGGTTGGCGAGAATCACCGTAGCGTCCGGAGCGAACTCCCACAGCAGTTGGCGGCACGCCCCGCACGGCGGGGTGAGGTCGGCGGTGTCGGCCACCACCGCCACGCACCGGAACCGGGTGTGCCCGTCGCTCACCCCCTTCACCAGCGCCACCCGCTCGGCGCAGATGGTCAGGCCGTAGCTGGCGCTCTCCACGTTGCACCCGGTGACGACGGTGCCGTCGTCGGCTACGAGCGCCGCCCCGACCAGGAAGTTGGAGTACGGGGCGAACGCCTTCAGCCGGGCGGCGGTGGCGGCGGCAACGAGTGCGTCAGACATTGAGGCTCCCGCGGGCGTCGTTCTCAACATTGCCAACATTGCCAACTCGCGGCTCCATCCCCCCGGCGAGGGGCGGCACCGCTGAATCTACCTTAACTCTTCGATCACCAGCGGTTGCGCCGCCGGCGGGGTATCACTGATGCGGAAGCACCCGCGGAGCAGGTTCAGCGCCTCTGGCAATCCTCGCCCGCCACGGTGGTACACTCTAAACACCGGCCACGCCGGGTCGACCCGCTCTCCCGGTTTGGCATTCACCATCACGCCTACGGATGGGTCGATTCCGTCTTCTTGCTTCAACCGTCCACCGCCCAAGTGGGCTACTGCCACCCCCACCGCATACGGGTCGATGTCAGCAACGAACCCTTCTCTATCGGCCATCACCTCCTCCAAGTCCATGTCCGGCAGCAACAAGTTCGGAATGTCCACCACCCTCATGTCGCCGCCCTGCTGCTGCACCATCAGCCGGAATTTCTCCAGCGCCGATCCGTTCGCCAATGCTTCGCGGGCTATCGCCTCGCCATTCGCAATCCCGGCCAAATCCGACATCATTGCCGCTTGTTTCACGCACAGTTCCTTCAGGTCCTCTGCACCTTTCCCCTGCAACACCAGCATCGCCTCCATCACCTCCAGCCCATTCCCCACCGCTCGCCCCAACGGGGTGTCCATGTCCGTGATGAGCGTCCGCACGGTCAGCCCGTTCGCCGTGCCCACCCGCTGGATCGACTCGGCCAGCGCCCGCGCCTCCGGCAACGTCTTCATGAACGCCCCGCGGCCGCACTTCACGTCCATCACCAGAGCCGAGATGCCCTCGGCGATCTTCTTGCTCAGGATGCTGGCGGTGATGAGCGGTATGCTCTCGACGGTGCCGGTCACGTCCCGCAGGGCATACAGCTTCTTGTCCGCCGGGGCCACCTCCTCCGTCTGCCCGAGCATCCCGCACCCGACCGTTCGCAGCGCCGCCCGTAGTTCGGCCTCGTTCAGGTTAACGCGGAAGCCGGGGATCGCCTCCAGCTTGTCCAGCGTGCCGCCGGTATGCCCCAGCCCGCGGCCGGACATCATGGGCACCGTCACCCCGCACGCCGCCGCCAGCGGGGCGAGCACCAGCGACACCTTGTCGCCCACCCCGCCGGTGCTGTGCTTGTCCACCTTCACGCCGGGCAGGTCGGACAGGTCGAGCACCTTCCCCGAATCGGCCATCGCCCGGGTGAGGACGGCGGTTTCCGCAGCGGTCATCCCCTTCAGGAAGATTGCCATGAGCAGTGCAGAGAGCTGGTAGTCCGGCCACGCCCCAGTTGTGGCGGCGGACACGAAAGCCCGGATCTGCTCCGGGCTGAGTTCGCCACCATCGCGCTTGTCGCGGATCACGTCCACCGCACGCATGGGTGGCCTCGGTGGGTTGAAATGAAAACCCGGTCGGCCGCGAGGTGTCGCCTCGCGGCCGACCGGGTCAGTTTACCAGTTCACCGGCTGAGGCTCAGGCGCCGGCCGGGTCCTTGCCGTCCACCCACGGGCCGGCCAGGCTCATGTACGCCGGCGGCTTGAGGGTGCTGCCGGCGTCCCCGCCGGTCCAGCCGATGACTTGGTTCGGCTTGCCCCGCTCCTTGCTCCGCTTCTCCCACTTGGCGGCCCATGTGCCGTCCCCGGTCACCGGCTTGCGGGCCTCGGCGTCCCAGTACAGTGCCTTGTCCTGGCGGTACGACTGCACGCCCATGTTCACCGTGCTGAACGCGGCGGCGCCGAGTTCCGGGGTGCTGAGGGTGCCCTGGTTGCCCGTGCGGACGCACTCCAGGTAGTTGGCCCACAGGGCGTAGGTGTCGTCCCCCTGCAGCCCGCCGAACACCACCTCGCCGTCCTTCGCCACCTCGCCGGACGGCCCGCGGGGGGCCGACTGCACGTTCTGCGGCAGGATCTTGAACCCGAACTGCTTCGGGCTCTTCGGGTTTTTCGGGTCGACCGGGAAGTAGTCGAACAGCAGGGTGGCCGAGTGCCCGCGGATGCACTCCTCGATGCGGTGGTCGTTACACATGGTGGCGGTGACCAGCACCTGACACCCCTCGTTGTAGTCGGCCACCACCGCCGACACGTCCGGCACGTCCCGGCCGTCGTACTCCAGGTAGATGCCGCCGCCGCCCACCACCCGCTTCGGGTACCGCACGCCCATGGCGGCGATCAGGTGGGTGGTCTGGTGGACGAACAGGTCGGTGAACATGCCCCCGCCGAACGGCCAGTAGCACCGCCACTGGGCGAACACCGCCCGGTCGAACGGTTGGTCCTTCGGGGTCGGCCCGAGCTTCTCGCCGGCGCACTCGAACTTGTGCCCGAGGAACATGTCCCAGTCGATGGTGGACGGGTTCATGTCCTTGGTCAGGGTGTAGTACCGCCACTGGCCGACGTCCGAGTTGCGGAAGTAGCTGGTCTGCCCCTGCATCACGTGCCCGATCTTGCCCGCCCGGATCAGCTCGTTCGCCTTCATCCAGGTCGGGTCGGCCATGCTCTGTACGCCCACGCTCATCACCTTCTTCGTCCGCTTCCACGCGTCCACCACCGCCTGCGCCTCGGCGATGGTGCGGGTCATCGGCTTCTCGCAGTACACGTTCTTACCCGCGTCCATCGCGTCGATGGTCATTTTCGCGTGCCAGTGGTCCGGGCTGGCGATGGTCACCACGTCCACGTCCTTCTGCTCGATCAGCTTGCGGTAATCCTTGACGATGTGCGACGCCTCGGTCACCCCCATCCGCTTGGCCGACGGGAACAGGCCCTGCCCCTTGCCCCGCCCCTTCGACTGATCCCCGTCCCACACGTCGGCCGCCCCGACCGGCTTCACCCCCTTCTTCTCCTCCTGCATCTTCAGGATCACGTCGATGTGCTGCTGGCAGCGGCCGCCGACGCCGATGAACGCCACCCGCAGGTCGCCGTTCGCCCCGGGCACCTGGGCGTAGCTCTTGGCCGACAGGGTGAGGGCCGAGGCGGTGGTGGCGACGGCGGACGTCGCCAGGAACCCGCGGCGGGACTGTTTCTTTTGGCTCATGAGAGGCTCCGTTGGGGGGAGAAAGAGAAGCCCGCGGACGGCCGTCCGCGGGCGTTCGAGGGGTCACTTCTTCTTCTGCTGCATCATCCAGGCGAACAGGTCCGGGGTGGCGTAGGCGGCGTCCCAACAGTTGTGGGTGACGAACGCCAACTCGGTGTACCGCGGGCTGGCCCCGAACTTCCGCATCGCCTCGATCAGTTCGCGGGACTTCTCCACCTTCACCGCCGCGTCCTTGTCCCCGTGCCAGCACCAGCACGGGATGCCCTTCACCTTCTCGGCGGTGGCGGACACGTCGGCCGCGTTCCGAACCCCGCCGCACACGGGCACGAAGCACGCCCACCGGTCGGCGTAGGCGGCGGCGTGGCTCCAGGTGCCGTACCCGCCCATGCTCAGCCCGGTCAGGTACTGGCGGCTGGCGTCGATCTTGTACTCCTTCATGGTCGCGTCCAGCATGGCCATCGCCCGCTTGCCGTCCTCGCTGTCCGCCTGCCACGTCCGTTTCTCGGACTGCGGGATGACCACGAACGCCGGGAACGACTTCTCGTGCCGCTTCACGTGCGGGCCGATGCCCTGCTCGACCGGCATCTTCCCGCTGCGGTCGCCCTTCGTCTCCCCGGACCCGTGCAAGAACAGGATGACCGGAAACTCTTTGGTGCCGTCGTAGGCGTGCGGCACGAACAGCACGTACTTCGACTCGCTGCCGTCGGCGTTCTTGAACGCCTTGTCCACGAACCCGGTCTTGGTGTCGGCGGCGGGGGCGAGAACCGGAAGGAGCAGCAGGAAGGCGGGGAGGCACCGGCGGAACATGGGAAGGGCTCCGGGGCGGGGGGCAGAAGAGAGCATATCCGGAACCGGCCCGAGGTGCCATGGTCTGTCAACGAGATGCGGGCCGGAGGCGGTAAGTTCCGGCCCGCCTGGAGATGGGAGTGAGCGGCCGCCAGGTCACTTTCGCTTGGCGGTCGCCTTCTTGTTCGCGGTCTTGCCCGCCGCCTTCGCCTTCGGCTTGCCGGCCACCTTCGCCTTCACCGCCTTGGTCGCCTTCGCCGCCGCCTTCGTCGCCGTCTTGGTCGCGCCGGTCAGCGCCGCCTTCACCTTCCGCCGCACCCCCGGCTTGGCCGCCTCCGGCCCGGCCACCGCCCCGGCCACCCCGCCGAGCACCGCCCCGGCGGCTGCCCCGACCGGGCCGAGCAGGGAGCCAGCCGCCGCACCAGCCGCTACACCGGCCACCGTGCTCAGCGCCGTGCCACGCGCCTCCGCCGTCTTCTGTTTCGCCTTCGCCATCGCATGCCCTCGTGTGGTGTCGGAACATGTGGCGTGGGAGCAACTTGCGTGCCGTCATCGGGAATGACCCACACAGATGGCACGACGGTTGCGGTGCCGGACAAACCGTGAGGTGAACCTCTCATATGGTGGGCAATCGTCAGCCGTCTGGCCCAGCCGGATGGTATGCTGAACTCACCTCCCGCGAGCACGCCCAATGACCCCACGCGGCCGCACTCTCCCCCTCTCGTTGCCGCGGCGGGCTGTGAACGACGTGTTGCACTTCGCCCGCCGCATCCCCACCGTGCCGGTGCAGCGGCTGGTCGACGTGTCCCGCCTGGCCGCCGCCCGCCGCCACCTGACCACCCCGGTCGGCTGGTGCGCCATTCTCACCAAGGCGTTTGCCCAGGTCTGCACGGACGTGCCCGAACTGCGACGGGCGTACCTGCGGTTTCCGCGGGAGCGACTCTACGAGCACCCGTTCAGCGTGGCGTCGATCGCCGTCGAGAGGCGGTTCGAGGGCGAGCCGGGGGTGTTCTTCGCCAACGTGCCGCGGCCGGACGAGATGCCGTTGCCCGAGCTGGAGGCGGCCATTCGCGCGTACAAGACCCGGCCGGTGGAGGAGGCGTTTCGGCTGAGTCTGCGGTTCTTCCGGCTGCCGCGGCTCGTCCGCCGCGGCCTGTGGTGGTACCTGCTGAACGTGCGGGGTAGTCGCAAAGCCGAGTTCCTGGGCACGTTCGGGGTGTCCGCGTACTCGGCGCTGGGGGCTGAGTCGCTGCACCCGCTCTCCCCGCTCACCTGCCTGCTCACATACGGGGTGATCGCGGCGGACGGGCGGGTGCCGATCCGGGTGGTGTACGATCACCGGGTGTTCGATGGGGTGGCGGTGGCCCGTGCGCTCACCCGGTTGGACGAGGTGCTAGGGACGGCAGTACTGTGTGAACTGACTCGACTGGCTACACCGGCCGCTGGCGCTGCCTGAGCGGGATGTGGGGTGCTATCACTCGGATGGCTGAGTCTGTGTCCGGTTCTCAACACGACCGAGAACACGAAACTACGATCCCCATGACCTCGACCCCGCGCAAGTGTACTTGATCACCCCGTGGGTACTTTTGCCGGCACCGATCCGGGTGGCGGTGTTCGTATTGGACCGCGATGACTACTCCATCGATGAACGCCGGCGGGTGGTCAGCGGTGTGACGAGGGAGATCGGCTCCCGCCGTCGGCCCCGCGGCCAATTCAAGTGCCCCATCGCCCGGCTGGCATCGAACTCCCTGACCCAGATCGAGACTCCGGCGGGCGAATCAGCCGCGGTCGGGCGGCCGCAGTTCACCAGTAGATGGCCGTTCTCAGGCCGAAGATGTGGGCGACGGTGGCGCCGCCGACCTTGTCCGAGATGGCGGCAGTGTAGTTCAACATGATCCGGGTGTTGGTGTTCAGGTACCAGTTGGTTCCGAGGGTGAACTCGTACAGGCGGGTAGCGGACGGGTTGCCGTTCACGTCGGGGGGCAGGTTTGGCGAGTCGAAGTCGAGGTACGAGATCCGTCCGGTCAGCTCGACCGCCCCGAACCCGCCGCGGGGGTCGGTGCGGTCACGGAGGAGCGGTCGTTGCACGTCCACCCGGTCGAACGACCCGCGGGTGCGGTTGTACCCGCGGTGCTCGCCGGTCAGAAAATAGCTCCCCAGGAGGTACACCCCGTGGACGAACACCGGACCGGCGTTGATCTGGTTGACGTATGCAGCCTGCCACTCCCCCTGTAGGGAGTAGGGGCCGTACACGCCGGCCGCCTGCAGGTTGTACAGTTGGTAGCTGTTGGACGGGAAATCGACCGACGGCAGGAACGGCGAGCCCGGGTTGTCCTCCACCGTGAGCAGGTTGGAAGCTGTGCGTGGGGTGAACGTGATCACCCCGTTCGGCGGCGTCCGCTGCGAAAACGCCCCGCCCAGGTGCAGCAGGCGGAAGACGGGGGCGTCCGGCTCGTACACCGGAAGACCTGTGAGCCGGGCGGTGTACGCCCAGTTGTCCCCGTCCCCGGTGCTCTGCCCGCTGCTCGGGGTGCCATCCCGGAACGCCCCGGCTGAAAACAACACTCGCTCGTCTTCCGGCCACCAGTACCCGCACACCCCCCAGTTGCGAGCCGGGCTGAGCGGGTTCACCGGAGACCGCTCGAGCAGGGGGATAAAGTTGGAACTGGTCATCCCCTCCAGGCTGTACGGTTCGCGGAAGTGCCCGACCCGCACCTGCCGCACACCCGGGAGGGCGTCCAACCCGACGAACACATCTCGCAGGCGGACGTTCCCCCCCGCCAGTTCCACCTCGGACACCCAGCTAGCCGCGTCCCCCACATTCCCCTGGGCGCCCAGCCGCACCCGGCGAAAGCCGTAGCCGTTCTGTAGATCCCCGATCGCCTCCCGGCTGCTGGCCGACTGGGCGGCGAGCACCGCCTCGGTCTCGATCCGCCCCCGCATCTCGAACGTCGGCTGGAGGCGGAGCGGCTGGGCGAGCAGGTCGGACACCTTTTTGATCGCCTGGTCCGAGTCCGACGTCTG
>CANJKY010000059.1 GCA_947474875.1 Gemmataceae bacterium | reverse complement strand
TGCCCATCCAGGTCGGGCAGTACACCTACGACGCCGGCACCCAGCGGTTCAACGTGTCGTTCCCGGCCGCTGCCGGCGGGACGTCGTGGACGGCGGTGCGGGTGACCATGCAGGGGAACAACCCGACGTTCTTCGCCAAGGTGCTGGGGGTGAACACCATGCCGTGGCGGACATACGCCACCGCCGCCCACCGCCCGCGGGACATCGCCATCATCCTCGACTTCTCCGGGTCGATGGGGTTCGGCAGCCAGTTCTCGTGGGACGGCGGGTGGAGCGGCGGCACCGTGTACGGCACCATGAGCCCGGACCCGGTGTACCCGCAGTTCGGCCACTACTGGCGGTACACCCAGTACAGCACCACCGCCACCCTCAACTCGACCAACGCCGGCAGTAGCACCGTCGGCAGCCGGCCGAACCCGTTCTCCACCACCCAGGTGTACGACCTTGGGGCGAACGGCACCCAGGGGTCGGCCAACCTGACGGTCGAGACGGCCGGCGGCCCGCCCCTGATCCTCGACTTCCGGTTCGACCCGTCAAACGTGAACACGCCCGCCACCCCGGTCACCACCACCACCCCGGCGAACATGTGGAACGCGTTCAACCGGTGGATCAAGACCACCCCGGCGGTGGAGAACCTGTTCCTCGACGCCGCCTACCGCCCGGGGGTGGCGAGCACTGCCACCGCCGCCGACGGCACCGTCACCCGCACGTTCAACTGGGGCGGGTACGACGCGTTCGCCAAGACGAACACGAACGGCCCGACCCCCGCCCCGGACTCGTTCGCCTCCCAGTCGAACGCCGACGCCACCTACGTCGGCGACCGGTTCCCCCGCCGCGGCGGGCAGCGGTTCACCGACGCCACCACCTGGGACCCGGCGAAGAAGGAGGGGGCCGCCCGGCACGTCCGCGATCTGCTCAGCCCGAGCATCACCGACGCGTACGCCCTGATCAACCCGACCACCCGGCTGATCGGCCCGGTGGCGGTGCCGAGCGGGTACACCTTCCCCGCCCTCGGCGACGGCGGCACCTCGTGGAACGCCTTCCGGGACGACCTGTGGGAGACTTACGGGTACGACCTGAACCTGGCCAAGTACTCCGGCACCACCCCGAGCGGGGTGAACCGGGCGACCGCCGAGGTCCGCGCCGCCGACCTGTTCCAGGGGTACAGCATGGGGCCGGGGTACTACGGCAAGACGTTCTTCGTCTGGCCGCCCGACCCGCGGTTCAACGCGAACGCGGACGTGAAGTCTCCGGCCACCACCGGCAGCCCGGCGTTCGACACCAACGGGCGGGCGATGTGCGACTGGCGGCGGCGGTTCTTCTACCGCGGGGCGTTCACCGAGGCGAACGCCACCGCCGCCACCCCGACCGGCCGGTTCGACCCGCAGATCGACAACGACGCCGGCACCACCGGCACCCAGAGCATCAACCAGGTGCTGCTGAACAACGCCACCGGCCGCACCCTGAACAGCACCACCGCCGGGTACAAGATCAACTACCGGGCGGTGCTGGCGTGGCTGAAGAGCGGGCCGCAGGTGCTGCCGTCCAACCTGCGGGCCGGCCGCATCGTGTACTACACCAGCATCCCGGACGACGTGGACGACCTGACCAACCTGGATAAGCGGTTCTGGCGGGATTACATCGACTACGTCCTCGGGTACACCGGCAACGTGAGCAGCTACAACCCGACCAACCAGTTGGCCGGGACCGAGGCCAAGGTGTGGCCGGAAGCCGGCGCGGTGGCCATCCAGGCTACCGCCGCGTCCGGCTCCAACCCGCTGCCGTACATGAACTACACCGACACCCCGAGCATGCCGCGGATGCACTTCTGGTTCGGCCCGCTCACCATGCTCGGGTTCATCGGCGACCGCAACAACTCGTACGGCTGGCTTGCCGGCACCACCCACCAAGCCCAGTGCTGGCAACTGAAGGCGGGGATGAACTCCGCCCTGGACGACATCAAGAACAACCACCCGAACGACTACTGTTCGCTCCAGTTCTTCGCCTACTACAACTTCCAGGCCCCGCGGGTGACCATGGGGCAGAACTTCAGCCGGCTGAAGAACGCCCTGTTTTACCCGTACTCGCTGCTGTCCGCCCTGGACAGCGGGGACACCACCACCGAGCTCCGCCCGTACACCAGCTCGCTCGGCAACGCCCAGGTCGGCAACCTGCCGAACGCGAACGGCGGGACCGACCCGGTGAGCGGGTTCGCCCAGGCGTTCAACACCCTGTCCTGGTCCTCCGCCGCGTACAACGCCCGCACCTCCCCGAACAACACGTCGGCCAACGGCGGGTCCGGGCGAAAGGGGGCGGCCAAGATCGTCATCTACGAGACGGACGGGGTGCCGAACCAGCGACCGGGGTGGACGTACAAGAACCCCGGCGCGGACAACGCGTACTGGCAGGAGGGCGGGGGCAGCCCCGGCTCCAGCGCCGCCGACGACAGCATCCAGGTGGCGGTCAAGATGAGCCTCCAGCAGGGCAGCGGCGGGATGAGCCTGCCGAACAACTCGTGCAAGGTGTACTGTCTGGCGTTCGGCGACCTGTTCGCCACCCCGTACTCGACCGCCGCCCAGAACGGGCTGTCATACCTGCTGGACGTGCAGAAGGCCGGGAACACCTCCCCGGCGACGGCGTCCGGGTGGGCCGCCTTCCCGTCCGGGCAGGTGATCGGCGGCACTTACTCCCAGCGCATCACCAAGCTGCGGTCGGCGATGGAGGCGATCATGCAGTCGGGCATTCAGGTGACGCTCATCGAGTGAGACCGAGGCCGACCCCGGAACGCCCACCCGGAACGCTCGGGTGGGCTATTTTTTTGCCCCGGACCGCTTTTCCGGCCGGGCGTGAGCTACAGTTCGGGCGTTCACTTTCGGAAACAATCGGAGGCCGGCCGTGACCGCCGCCGCGTTCGACCGCGTGAGCAAGGTGTACAAGGCCGGGCCGTTCGCCCGCGGCGGGATGCCTGCGGTGCGGGACGTGACCCTGGCCGTCCCCCGCGGGTCGGTGTTCGCCCTGCTCGGCCCGAACCGGGCCGGCAAGACCACCCTGGTCAAGCTGCTCCTCTCCCTCGCCCGGCCCACTACCGGCAGCGTCATCCGCCTGGGCGAGCCGATCGCCGCCCGGCACACGCTCGGCAAGATCGGGTACATGCACGAGAACCACGCCTTCCCGCGGTACCTGTCCGCCGGCGAGGTGCTGGCGTTCTACGGCGGGCTGTCCGGGGTGCCGACCGACGAGTTGCCCGCCCGCGTGTCCGCCCTGCTGGAACGAGTCGGGTTGTCCGACCGCCGGCACGAGCCGATCAGCCGGTTCAGTAAGGGCATGGTGCAGCGGCTCGGGCTGGCGCAGGCGCTGGTGAACGAGCCGGAGTTGCTCATCCTGGACGAGCCGACCGAGGGGCTGGACCTGCTCGGCCGGCAGTTGCTCCGCGAGGTGGTCCGCGAGTTCAAGAAGTCCGGACGGACGGTGCTGCTGGTGTCGCACGTGCTCGGCGAGGTGCAGGAGTTGTGCGACCAGGCGGCGGTGCTGGTGGGCGGCAGCGTCGCATTCCGCGGCAAGCTGGCCGACCTGACGGCCGGGCGGACGGACCTGGAGACCGCCCTCCGCAGGCTGTACACGAAGGAGGCGGCGTGATGAACCTGCCGGAAGCGATCCGCACCGTGCGGTGGATGGTCCGCGACACCTTCCGCCAGTCGCTGCACACCAAGTTGTTCTGGGTGATGCTCGGGGTGACGGCGGTGTGTACCGCGTTCTGCGGCAGCGTCCGCGTCAGCGGCGCGCCGGTGCGGTCCGAGGGCGACCCGCTTTACACCCTGCCGAAGGGCGAGGCGGCGAAGATCGGCGAGGCCGAGGTGTTCGGCGACGGAGTACAGATCAAGGGCGGGGAGATCTCGTTCGGGTTCGGGGCGGTGAAGGCGCCGGTGGGCAAGACGAAAGAAGACTCGGTGCGGTTCGTGCAGGTGTGGGTGGCCGGGGTGGTGGCCGACTCGCTCGGGGTGTTGCTCGCGCTCATCTGGACGGCCGGGTTCCTGCCCACCTTCCTGGAGCCGCACAGCGCCACCGTGCTGCTGGCCAAACCGGCCCCGCGGTGGGCGGTCCTGGTCGGCAAATACCTGGGGGTGGTCGGGTTCGTGGCGGTGCAGGCGGTGCTGTTCGTCGGCGGGACGTGGTTCGCCCTGGCCGTCGCCACCGGGGTGTGGGACGCCGCCTACTGGCTGGCCGCCCCGCTGCTGGTGGTCAACTTCGCCATCTTCTACGCCGTGTCCGCGTTCATCGCCGTGTGTACCCGCAGTACGGTGGCGGCGGCGTTCGGCACCCTGCTGTTCTGGGTGCTGTGCTGGGCGATGAACTTCACCCACCACCACCTGGCCGCCGACCCGGTGGGCGGGTTGGGCGGCGGGGCCAAGTTCCTGCTCGAAACCGGGTACTGGTTCCTGCCCAAACCGCTGGACCTGAGCGGCATCTTCTTCGACGCCATGAACGCTCAGGGGCTGTACTCGCAGGCGGACGAATTGACCCTGCTGAAGGCGAGCGGCCAGTTTCACCCCGAAGCGAGCGTGGCCGCGTCCGCCGGGTTCGCCGCCGCCACCCTCGGGTTCGCCGCCTACGAACTGCACATGACGGACTACTGACTTGAGTAGCCGCCACCCGACGGGGAGCGCGTCCGGACGCGCTCCCCGTCGGGTGGCGGCTACAATTCCACCTCGCCGTCGGGTATCCTCGGGCACCTCCCCCGACCGCGAGCCGGCCATGTCCCGCGTCCTGCTTTTCCTCCTCGTCCCGACTGTCGCCCTCGCCCAGCAGCCGAAGCCGGCCGAGTTGCCGAAGGTGCTACTCCTCGGCGACTCCATCCGCATGGGGTACGCCCCGCTTGTGACGAAGAAGCTGGAAGGCGTGGCGGTGGTCGTTCACCCCGGCCCGGAACAGGGCGGGGACACGGCGAACACCCTCAAGCTCCTCGACAAGTGGGTCGGCGACCACAAGTTGGCCGTCGTCCACTGGAACAACGGGCTGCACGACCTGAAGCGATCGAAGAAGTCGAACACGCATCAGGTGCCGGTCGAGGACTACGGGAAGAACCTGGCCGAGATCGCCGAGCGGCTGGGCCAGGTCGCCCCCGGCCGGGTGGTGTTCGCCAACACCACGCCGATCCTCGACGACCGCCACGCCGCCCGCAAAGCCGACTTCGACCGCCTGGAAGCGGACGTGCAGGCGTACAACACAGCGGCGAACCAGACGCTCCTCCCGCTCGGCGTGCCCATCCACGACCTGCACCGCATCGTCACCGACGGCGGGGCGGACAAACTGCTCGGCAAGGACGGCACGCACTACACGCCAGAGGGGTACGAGCGACTGGCCGAGGCGGTGGCGGATTGCATCAAACGGCAACTCTTCGTGATGAACCCGCCGAAGCTCACCCCGCCCGCATCCGGGCCGGCGGCGGTGGCCGCGTACCAGAAGGCCGAGGCCGAGCAGGATGCGGCAGTGCCGGACGTGTTCCGCAAGATGACCGTGCCCGAGTTCCCGGTGCCGAAGTCGGCCGACGAGTGGGCGAAGCGGCGGGACGACGTGAAATCAAAAGTCGTCGCCTCGCTCGGTGACTTGCCGGTGCGCACAAAGCCGCCGAAGGTGCGGCTGGTGTCGGCCGAGTATCGCCGCGGGTTCCGCCTGGAAAAGCTCCGCCTGGGCAACGGCATCGACGGCGAGATGTCGGCGATGCTGATGATCCCGGACGGGCTGAAGGGGCCGGCCCCGACCATCCTGTGGCTGCACTCGTCCAGTTTCGACCACACCCAGTTACTCACCCCGAACTCGAACGGCGGTGAGGAGCCGCTGGGCGAGACCTTTGTGAAACGCGGGTGGGTGGTGTTCGCCCCGGACGCGGCGTGGTACGGCGAACGGGCCGGGAAAGGACCGGCCGGCCCCCGCGAGACGACCGCAAATCAGCAGGCCAGCCAGCACAAATTCCACCTGTGGTTCGGCCGCACTCTGTGGGGCATGTTCGTGCGGGACGATCAGGTGGCGCTCGACTACCTGACCACCCGGCCGGAGGTGGACGTCAAGCGGATCGGGGCGACCGGCATCAGCATGGGCAGCACCCGCAGTTGGTGGCTGGCGGCGGTGGATGACCGGGTTGCGTGCGTGGTCGGCGTGGCCTGCCTGACGCGGTACGAGAACCTGATCCGGCACGGGCAACTGCGGCAGCACGGGGTCTACTACTTCGTGAACGGGCTGCTGAAGCACTTCGACACGGAGGCGGTGGTGGCGCTCATCGCCCCGCGGCCGATTCTTTTCCTGACCGGCGAACTGGACGCCGGCAGCCCGGCGGACGGCATCAAGGTGATCGAGGGGAAGGCCGGCGGGGTGTACGCCGCGGCCGGAGCGAAGGAGCAGTTCCGCAGCGTGCGGTACCCCGAGGTCGGGCACACCTACACCTCGGAGATGCGGAAAGAGATGCTGGCGTGGTTCGACAAGTGGTTAAAATGACGCCGGAGGTGCCCCATGATCCGATGTGCGTTCGTGCTGTTCGCCCTGACCCCGCTCGCCGTCGCCGCCCCGGTGCCGAAGGAGAGCGAGACGGAGAAGATCAAGAAGCTGTACGGCGAGATCGTTGACCCGGACAAGGACTGCAAGTTCAAGCTAGACGGCGAGAAGTTGCTCATCACCATGCCGGGCGGGAAGCGGTATGAATACTGGGACTTGGACGAGAAGCCTCCGTGGAATCAAGCCAACGACTGGAAAGCCTTAACGAACTGCCCGCGGGTGCTGCGAGAGATCGAAGGCGATTTCGTCGTCACGGTCCGAGCGTATGCGTCACTACCGAAAGAACCCAAGCCAGCGGAAGGCACGCTGGCGGAAGCGGGTGCAGGAATCATCGTCGTAAATGACAAGGGACGGGTATGGCGGGCAGGAACCCATGATTTCCTTTCCGGAAAGGGACAGCGAGATTTGATGGCAATCATCCCCGGTTCGCATGGCCCATCGGGATTTGAATTGACGCCGGGTAGCGAAGGGGTTGGCTTGGACATGCGGTTCGTCCGTCAGGGTGACAGAATTCGCTTGGAACACACTAACGACGGGAAGAAGTGGTTCGGAGGGTTTAGCACTGCTGTCGACAAGGAAGGCAAGTTGAAAGTCGGCGTGTACGGGTTCAGCAACTCGAAGTCAGACACCACCGTCACGTTCGAGAAGTTCGAGGTCAAGCCGGTCGAGAAGAAGTGAATGCGGCCGGCACCGGGTGGCCGACTCCCTCCGGGAGTCGGCACCGACCGTCGGAGACGGTCGGCCACCAGAGCGCAAGCCTATTTCTTCTCCTCCGCCTTCTCTTTCTCCTTCGGCTTCTCCGGCGGGGGCGGCAGGCGGGTGAACACCTGATCCATGAACTTGACCGCGTCCACCTCGCCGTTCGGCCCGATGCGGAACTGCACCTCGTAGGTGCTGCGGTCGGCCAGGTACACCTCCGCCTTCGGCTCCGTCATCACCCCGGTGAACGTGTCGAACTGGAAGTGCTCCAGCCGGAACGCGTACTTGCCCCATTTGAGGGTCAGCTCGCCGTCCTTCTCCGCGATCTCCACGCGCCCGTAGGCCGGCTGCTCGTACCGCCCGGCGTACTTGGGCAGCGGCAACACCGGTTTGGTGTCCGGCTTGCGGCCGTCGTCCCGCTTCTTGCGGTCGTCGGCGATCTTCTGGTCGAGTTTCGCCAGCTCGCCCTTGTAGAACGCCACCCAGTCCTCGGCCGGCAACCCGAGTAGTTGATCCAGCACCGTCTTCGCCACCGCCTCCGGCAGGAAGCACGGCTTCAGGTTGCACACCACGAACACCGCCACCTTCTTGTCCGGCACCATCATCACCTGCGCCCGCAGGCCGGTCAGGGTGCCGCCGTGCGACACGCACACGTTCCCGCGGTACTCGTGCACGAACCAGCCCAGCCCGTAGGTGGTGAACCGCCCCGCCTTCTCCGGGAAGTACGGCACGAACGCGCCGGTCGGTTTCACCAGCATCTGCTGGGTGCGGGTCTCCTTGATGACCGCCGCCGGGATCACCTGCTTGCCGTCCAGCTTGCCGTCGTTCAACTGGCACCGCAGCCACTGGCCCATGTCGCGGGCGGTGGAGTTGATGCACCCGGCGCCGAGCGCGTGGTCGATCTCGTCCCACGCCGCCGGCTTCACCTGCTTGTCGAAGGTGAGGTAGTGCAGGTCGGCCCGGTCGTCGGCCAACTGCCCGGCCTTGAACGTGCTGCTGGTGGTCGTCATGCCCAGCGGCTCGAAGATCCGCTTCCGCACCGCCCCGTTCCACCCGCCGTTGAACAGGGTGCCCGAAATCAGGCTGGCGGTGGTGAACGGGACGTTGGTGTACTCCCAGGTGGTGCGGAACGGGGTGGACGGGTTGGCCTTCGTCCAGCGGAGGATGAGCTCGCCGGTGTTGTTCGTCAGCCCGGCCCACAGGGCGTCGTGCCGGGGCATGCCGGTGCGGTGGCAGAGCAGGTCGCGGAGGGTGACTTCCCGGTCGGCGGACGGGTCGGCCAGGCGGAACCCGGGCAGGAAGTCGGTCACGTGGTCGTCCCAGCGGGCGCGGCCCTCGTCGATGGCCATGCCGAGCAGGGTAGCGGTGAACGCCTTCGAGCAGGACGCGATGGGGAACACGGTGTCCGGGGTGACAGCCGCCTCCGACCCGAGCTTCTTCACCCCGTACCCCTTCAGGTGGACCACCTCGTCCCCCTTCACCACCACCACCGCCGCCCCGGGCGCTTGTAACTCTTTCAACGCCCTCTCGACCACCGCGTCGATCGGCTTCACGTCGAGTTCGGCGGCGACGGTGGCAGGGAGAAGGGGGAAGGTCAGTGCCAGCAAGCAGGCAAGCGGGCGCATGAGGTGACTCGGCAGTGGGGTGAACGAAACCGGCCCCGTGTTGATACACGGGGCCGGGGTACGGTTCCAACGGAAAACCGGGGAGGGTTACTCCAACAACAGGGTCGGCTCCCAGCCGACGCGCTCGGCGTTCGCCTTCAGCTTTTCGAGGGCGCGGTTCTGGATCTGGCGGACCCGCTCCTTCGAGATGCGGAGCAGATGGCCGATCTGCCGCAGGCTGTGCGTGCCGTTGCCGGTCAGCCCGAACCGCAGGTCGAGCACCTTCCGCTCCCGCGGCCGCAAGTTTTCCATCAGGAACTTGAGCGCTTCCTGCCGCTCGTTGTTCTCGTGCAGCGTCAGCGTCTGGGTGTCCGGCATGGCCTCGGTCAGCTTGAAGTCGCTGTCGTCGTCGAGGACGGCGTTCAGGCTCACCGGGGTGCGGGTGGCGGTTTGCAGGTGGTTCAGGTGTTCCAGGCTGCTGCCGGTCCGCTGGGCCAGTTCCTGCGGGCTGGGGATGTGCTTGCCGCCGTGGGCCAGGGCTTCGCTTTCTTGCTGTAACAGGCCCAGTTCTTGCAGGTGGTGAGGCGACAGGCTGACCAGGTGGCTCTGGCGGGCGACGGCGATCTGCAGGGTTTGCCGAATCCACCAGGTGGCGTAGGTCGCGAGGCGGGTGCCGTGGGACACGTCGAACCGGTCGATCGCCTGCATCAGCCCGCACACCGCTTCCTGGAGCAGGTCGGTGTAGGCGAGGCTGTGGTGGCGGAACCGCTTGGCGACGTGGGCGGCGAGGCGGATGTTCGCGCTGGCGAGGCGGTGCTTGTAGTGAACGTACCGGTTGTGCAGGCGGCGGACGGCCATCACATCGCGGGTGGCGGCGGTGCAGTTGTCGCGGATGAACTGGGCCATCGGCCACGGTTCGAGTGGCGGGCGGGCCGCCCGCAAGTCGGGGAAGTGGCGGAGCAGCACCCGGACCAACTCGTTCTTGCAGTCCCAGAAGCTCGTCAGCAGCTCCCTTTCCTCTTCGGGCGTCAGGAGGTCCGAGGAGAAGGTGGTGACGGTGGTTTCGTCGACGACAACGGCCGACGACGCCTTCCGGGTCCGCCTAGCGGTGGTCATTACAGGTTACTCCCCAGGTGGTGTGGGTCACGAAACGACGGCACGCCCAACC